>DASSWW010000062.1:0-5759 GCA_035704495.1 Saccharimonadales bacterium (SeqCode) | reverse complement strand
ATTTGGTGGCCAGTGACCACCAAAATAGCTTTCATTTGCATAGACTTCGGGTTCATTAATCGTCACGACATAACGCACGTTTGTACCCAGTTCACGTATCATTTTGTCGGCAAAACGCGTAAAATGCTGAACATTACGACGTTTTTCAAATCCGCCAAGCTCGCTAAACCAAACTGGTAGCGTAAAGTGAAATAATGTCACGATTGGCTCAATGCCGCGTCGCTTTAAATCTGCGGCGTACTGTTTATAATGCTCGATCGCCGCAACATCCCACACGCCTTGTCGTGGTTCGATACGCGACCACTCAATACTAAATCGAAAAGCATTCATATTCATTTTTTCGAGTAGATCAAAATCTTGTTTGTAGCGACTATAGTGATCGGTACTTGTTCCCGAAACGTAATTGTCGGGGTTTTTAGCAGCAGCCATAATCTGAGACCAGTTGTCTAAATCATCAAAATGATAGCTCGATTGCGTCGCTAACGAATGGGCGTTTTCAAGCTCCCAGACCGTCCACTGGTTGTGGGTGTCGCCTTCTACTTGATGCGCTGCGGTTGCCGCACCCCATAAAAAGTGTTTCGGAAATTTGAGGCGTGGTTTTGACTGCTTCACTTTGTCTATTATACGCTACTGCCCAATGTCTTCACCGAAATGTTTTTGCAAACGCATAGTAATACTTCCCTCGTGACGACCTAATTTTTTACTAAGATCTTTGATTGCTACACCATTTTGAAAATCCTGCTTTAACACTTCATCATCAGCGTGCTGCCATGGACGATAAGCATTTGGATAGGTTTCACGCATTTTGGCAATTTTATCACTCCAACCAGAGCCTGTTTTTGCTTTTTTAACTGGTTCAAGCGAACGTTTTTCAGCGTTCGCGGCCAAATAAGCAAACTTCTTGCTATCGTCGGTTGCACGACGGCGTAATGTACCATCAATCGTTTGTGCGTCTTCACTGACTTGTAGTGCCATGCGATTAATACCATGTAAATATAGGTTGCGCAAGTTTTTTACTCGGCTCAACGCCACATACCCCATACCCTCGACGAACGCTTTGCGCAAATCAATTCTGGCTGCATCAAGCGTCATGCCTTGTGATTTATGAACCGTGATCGCCCACGCTAGGCGTAGTGGAATCTGAGAAATACTGGCACGCTTTTTGTCACCATCACGCAGTTCCCAGGTATCGGGCGTCATATTGACAGTCCGCCCGTTACGAAACTGGACAATCGGATATTCAGTTGCTGGTTCAAAGTCAATCACTGTACCAATACTGCCGTTGGCATACTTACGATCTGTCGCGTTTTTAACGGCCATCACTAACGCGCCTTTTTTTAGTCGCAATGTTGCTGGTGCCAGTACCGAACGTTGCAGATTTTCGACGTAGTTTTCAGACCCTGTCGTCGTTTGTGTATAAAATAGTTCGTCACCGCTCAGTTCGGCCAACTTAACTTCATTTAAACGATCGACATCGATATTAACGGTATGTAGTTCGGTAATGACCATATCATCTGGCAGCGCTTGGTCGACACGGGTCAGTAACTGTTCGGCATGGTGACGCCTAATTTCACCGGCTCGCAGTGCGTCTAAAATTTCTAATAATTCTTCGTCATCCTGCCGGTGTTGCTCCTGTAAATAACAAACGGTCGGGTCTAGTTCTTTCCAGACCTGAGAATGCACCACAAAGCCCCCTGCCCTGCTGTCGCCACGATTTATCGGTGGTAGCTGGAAGAAATCACCACTCATAATTACCTGTATGCCACCGAACGGTTCGTCTTTGCGTCGTACCAAACGACAGGCTTCATCTACCATATCCAACCGATAATCATGTAGCATCGAGATTTCATCGATAATTAACACGTCGGTTTTTTCAATGATTTCTTTACGACCTTTACCTAAATGTTCGGCAAAGCCCTGAGGAATATGATCGGATACGCCAATCCCCGCCCAGCTATGGATTGTCGTCCCGCCCAGGTGTGTCGCCGCCAGACCGGTTGTTGCCGTTACCGAAACGTGTTTACCATCTGCCTTGGCAAGTCGGATAAATTGATTCAACACAAACGTCTTGCCGGCGCCTGCTGGCCCGGTTAACAACACACTTTCTCCCGAAAGCATTATTTCGAGTGCTAATCCCTGATTCATTGTGTTTTATTATAGCAGTTTAATAAGTGGAGTGTAGAATACGGCTCTTTAATGAATTTAATAAGAAAATGAAAAAGCCCGCCCCGAAGGAGCGAAAGCGCCGAAAAAATCGGGGCGGGCTCTACTTCAGGCACGGGCCTTTGTATGCTATGGATATGTTACGGCACAAGCCGTGTCAGCGATTTGCCATTGGTACCATCGCGATCACATAACCGCACAACGCGATTGCTGTCGACCTCATCTGATATGTCCTTGTACAAATTTACTGACTCTATAACCACTTGATCAAGTGTCGTGTTGTACTGACGCATCAGCTGATGCAAAAGTTCCTCTACTGACACGTCCACGTCGACATGTAGCCATGCCAATCTGCCATTTGCTGGCGATTGATCATAGCCAACTGTCAGCTGTCGCCGACGACGACCGTGTTGATCACACGATTCCAGTCGCCGACCCGCCGTCTGTTCACTCGCCGCCAGGTCGTCTGCAATCAATGCAGCCAGCCTCACAGCTCGATGAATAACTTGCATCGTATCGATACTATACTGATCAGCCAAAGCGCTCAGCGTATCAGTAACTTCCTTTGACACTTTTATGTCAATTCGGTTAGCCTCATCTATCACCAAACCTCACCATCTTTCATACGACCGACGTAGAAACAACATCCTACAATGTTCGGTTGCACATATTTAATCAACGTTTATGTTAACATGCAAGCATAAGAATTATTTTCAGGGATAAAATATATAAAAGAGCCCGCCCCGAAGGAGCGAGCTCTTTACTTCGGGTGCGGGCTATTGCTTATTATGTTTTTTGAGGAAACGATCTGCCTCTTCAATTACCGGGATGCTCTGTTCTATTAGCTCCAGTGCCGCTCTACTTGCATCTAATGCTACAAGCGCGACTCGTAGTGTAGTTGCTTTTCGGCGATCTGTATTAAACGACAAAACGTCAGATAATGAAAGACGGCGTGATGCCAGTCCGTCAATACGCTCACGAAATGCTACATCAACTTCGGATGTATACAACTCTTTCGCCCGACGATCGCGCAGTTTTAACGTCAGCTCCGCTACGTTCATAGCGGCTTGCTGCGCGTTTTTCGCACTATCTTCGGCCAATTCCCTTAAGTCATCACGTGCCATGACAATCACCACCTACTAACCTTTGGCGCAATTATTGCTATTGCTGGAAACCAAAAATTCTATACTAATTAAACCAACGCGCTAAAAGTTATGCAAGAATAAGTAATTTGTCCTTTATCCGCGTGGTGGTTCGCCGTCCGGATCGTCTAGTAATTTTTTGGTTTTGATTTCGTAGCGCCGGCCAGTGATTTCACTGGTAATATAATCTTCGTTAATCAGATTCACAAATGTATCCAAATCGTTACCATCCATAATAATAATCGCACCAGCGTCATCGGTCATCAGTTCCAGTTGCATGGTATCGGCGTAGTCAATCGCCTGCTCCTGAGTGACATCGCCAATTTCCATTTTTTGCAGTTTATTAACGATCTTTCGACGTTCACGTACCAAACTTTGCAAATCCAGGCCTTCTGGAAAACTCAGTTTAAATTGTTTGGAAATTTCTTCGACTTTTTGGTCAGCTAGTAGCTGTTTTTTATAATCGTAATTAAATAATTTTTCAAATTTGCTTTGATTGAATACAAAAATATCTTTATCAATAATCAGCACCTGGTTATCAACTGGCATTTTTAACCCAACATCAGCCTGAAACGCACCAAATTTACCATCGCGGAATTCCCAGCTTGTCGCGCCATTTAACACTTGTCCTTGACTGATTGCTTTGACGGAATAAAACGCCTTTTTCGGATTATCTTTGTGTGTAAAGCGCGCCACAATACCTTTAATCCGTTTAAACTCGTGCTCCTCTTGGCTAAATTCAACGATGTCGTGTCGTTCTTTTTCAATTAAATGAATCAGTGTTTCAGCACGCCCTACTTTTTCTAGTTCGGTTCGTAGCAGCGTGTTTTCTTCGGTTTCTGACAGTTCAAAATCACGCACTGACAGCCCTGTTCCGGCACCCAAATTAACAAAATTAATCATGTCATATAAAAATAACGGTTTTACCTGGGCATTTAAATCACTCATAAAGTTGGTACTGTACGGCGTATAATTTTTATTAAACAAAAAGAACTCGACATCTAATTCTTTTTTAATACCGTCAGTAGTGTTGGCCCACAAAAAAATATCCGTGGTCTCGCGTGTTTCGTTTTCCATATTCTAGCTTTCGTTTTTGATTAACAACTTTGTCTATCTTACCCTATACGCGGGTGATTATAAAGACTATTTCTGCTCTTCAAGAAACGTCAAAAACGCCGCCAAGCCACCAATCAGCAATCGTTGGTGCTGATAATGGGCTATGTCATAGGATTCAATACGAAGAATTTGCTCGTGTCTATCTGCCCACCGTCCTTGAAGCATCGCATGACGATACGGTTCAAACATCAGCGGCACATAATTCATCATAGCTATTGAGTAATTGGCAGGTAACGTCAATTCGCCATTTTCCACCATTTGTAATGCGGTGTCGTCCATCGCATCCGCCACCGCGTCTTGCAGCTGAAAACGACTATCGGTGTTGAGTGTGCGATAGGCGCGCACTGGTTGACCCGTCAGTTCAGCAGTGATGCCGTATCCCTTGTCCTGATGTTCCAATTCTATATCAATATTCTGCTCATCATTAACAAACCGAACGGGTCGGTCACTTACCTTTAGCCTATCGTGGAGCCTAAATAGTTCTTCCTTGTAGTCAGTCCTCTCGTCAAACGACGGAGGCTCAGGTTCAGCAAAATCAACTTCTGATTCACTCATTATATGAGTGCTATTGTACACCAAAAATACTGAAAGTCAATATGTATTACTGACTAAGCTGCTGTCGGTGTGCTGATTGTTGCTGACGTGCTGAAATACGGCGCGTCACAAATCGACGTCTGGCATCAGCGCGCGTCTCTGGCTTTACCATAGCTGCTTGGCGTTTTCGAATACTGCTCGTTAACTGACCTACCTGCTCTTTATCTACGACAATCGTTGAAGCATCAGTCGGCGTGTTCGAAAGTTCATCAAATTCCTCGTCATTCAACGCCATAATTCTATCGATTTCCTCACGTTCAACTGACGGAACTTCCTTGGTTTGACACAAAGACAGCAAAACATTCTCGTTATCCCATTCAAATGCATAGGTTTTTAATTCGCTCAACCAAAAATCGTTCAGCACATGCTGCTGCTTTAGCTCGCGATATCGTAGGCTCCAACGGTCTGCATAGAACGCAATATCTTCGCGCTGCGTTTGTTCATCTATCGTGGTGAACACGCGTCGAGCCTGACGTCCAGAATAACGCTCGTAACGTTTACTATATTCGTCGTCGTCATAGTCGTATTGCTCCACCCAACCATAAACAGGCTCAAACCGTTCATCATAGTTTTTTAGCCTGTTTGCAACATTGGCCGTCGCAAGTGCTACCCTACTTAGCTTTCGCATCTGTAGGGGTGTTGGTAGTATGAGTTCTTCATTATCATGCCGTAATTGTTCCATAGCTACTTCTCCCAATCGTAACCGTGTCCAAAATGTCCGTAGCGAGCCGTTTGCTCATAAAT
>DASSWW010000034.1:0-3413 GCA_035704495.1 Saccharimonadales bacterium (SeqCode) | reverse complement strand
ACGGTGACAAAATCAGTATTATTATACGTCGATTCTGGCTCGGCAATGCCTTTGTCTAACGCTGTCGCCATAGTTAATGTTTTAATCACCGAACCCGGTTCGTACGGCACGCTAATCGTGGCATTATTAAACGCAGCCGGATCTTCGACCAGATTATACGTCGCTGGACTATATGTTGGCAAATTTGCCATTGCCAATACTTTTCCTGACTGCGGATCCATCACCATTACGCTGCCATGAGTGGCACCAGATCGCTTCAGTCCGTCAGCAAGCGCTTTTTCTGTATAGGATTGAATATTACGATCAATCGTCATCACAATATTGTCACCGTGTTGTGCTGGTCGGTTAATATGATTATCACCAATAGTTAGTGGCACATCACGAACGTCAGTCACCGACTGCAGCAACCCATCTGTTCCTGTCAAACGTTCGTTTAAAGCACCTTCCAGTCCGTACTGGCCAATCCCCTCGTGGTTGACATACCCTAGTGTCTGCGCCGCTAAACTACCTTCAGGATAAACGCGTTGAGTTTCTTGTTGAAAACCAATGCCACTTAGTTCAGCTTTTTTAATCATCTCAGCTTGCTTTAACGATACTTTTGTCGCGAGTATCTGATATCGTGACTCTTTTCTATCCAAAAGCTGGTCCAGATTAGGTCGCGCATTACCACCAGCAACTCGCTGAATCACATCAATAATGGGCTGCGGTTCGTCGATAATTTTCGGGTCAGCAAACACGGTATACACCGTTTCGTTCATCACTAGCTTGACCGGATTGCCAGCATCCATCGTATAAATTTCGCCTCGTTTTGCCGGAATAATTAGTTGCTTCAATTGCTCTTCTTTGGCCGCTGCCACGTAAAAATCATGGCGAATAATTTGCAGATAAAAAAGCCGTACAATAAAAACCGCCATAATGATAAAAACCATAATAGCGAGTACACGCGCACGACTTCCTTTTGCTAAATCTAGTTGCATATATTATTCACTGACGTAATTTGTTGATGCCGGTGCAGTCATTGACTTGGCGACATTGCTATTTTTAACACTTTCTAACGCGGTTAATCGGGCGTTTTCTATTTCTAAGTCGGCTTGCTTGGTCGAAAGTTCGGCGATCTTTGTATCAATTCGCTGAGCTTGATAGTCATAGCTGGTTGCACGAGTGGCCTGTGTTAAGTATATCAAGCCGAGCACAGTAATCATAAGGGCGACAAGCACCGTATGGGTCACGGGGCCGAGTTTGACGTTTGACGTGAAGCGAGTGGTATTCTGGTTACGACTCCAGTTGCTAACACGACGAGAACTAAACTGTGCGGTTCGTTGGTAAGACATAATATTTTATTTTCTGTTTTTATATTTGTTTTGGTGGTGCGCCTGGCGTTTCCGCCCGACGCACCCATTCGGATTATTTAAAACGAACAGTCACTTGCGTTTCGACTGATGCGTTTTGTACTGGAATGTGGATTGGCATGGTGTTTTGCCCCTTCCATTTTGTTTGTTTTATTTTTTCACTGCGGCACGTAATTTGCTACTACGTGAACGCGGATTGTGAACGTCGTAAATGTCTCCGGCCAGCGGTTTTTTGGTCAATAACTGTAATTCGGCTTCGTATCCAGCATTTTTTTGTTCGTTAAAATACTGTTTGACTAACCGATCTTCAAGACTGTGGAAGCTGATAACACCTACTCTTCCCCCTCGCTTTAGGAGCGCGGGGAGGAGCGGTAATAGTTCTTCAACTTGCCGTAATTCTTGATTGACCGCAATTCGGAGAGCTTGAAAGGTACGCGTCGCTGGGTGGATTTTTTTCCACTTGCCGACGTAAGATTGTTTGACAAGATCGGCGAGCTGCTTTGTCGTGGTAATCGGCCTATGGTCAATGATTGCCTGCGCAGTGCGCCTAGCAAAACCAGTTGGCTCTTCACCGTAGGTTCTAATGATATGTACCAGTTCGTCTTTTGTTGCCGTATTCACCAGCGTTTCGGCTGACGTTTTTTGGCGACGATCCATCCGCATATCAAGCGGACCATCATGTGTAAAGGAAAACCCTCGTTCGCTCTTGTCGAGCTGTGGCGATGACACCCCCAAATCAACAAGAACGATGTTAAACTGCTTTCCCTCTTTGATCAGACCTTGTGCGGCGCTGACAAAATCAGTATGCAGTAATTGAACCCCTTTTTCGCTAAACTCGCCGAGTTCTGCAATTGCAAAATCGTCGCGATCAACTAAAACGGATTCATCGTAGTTTTTGGTTTGTTCTAGAAAGCGCCTAGTATGACCGCCATATCCTGCCGTCAGATCGAGATAATTCTCTCCCTGAATAGGACGAAGCGTATCAAGTGTTGCTTCTAGTAAAACCGGAACATGTTGTGGTGGATGTTCTTTAATACTCATAGCTTTATAGTATACCATCCCCTGAAGCATCGTTCGAGTTATCGTACGAGCCCTTTCGGGCGAGCTTCAGGGGGTGGAAGCGGTGATTTGAATTTACTTCGAATCACTGCTGGAGGGGCAAGCCCCTCCTACTACTTGCCTCGAGATCACCTAACTGGTAGCAGAGTTTTTTGTTTTTGTGAGTGTGTTTGTTTTTGTATAAGTGATTGAACAAATTCGGGAGCGCCAAAGGCAACTCATACCCGGTTTGTTCAATTGAGAGACTTATGTGTGTGAGGTGGAGTTTTTTGGGAGGTGTTGTGTGTTTAAGTAAGGTGCGTCGACATTTTTTCAGTGGCGTCGGAGAACCACTGCTCTACTACCAGATAGTCGATCTCGAGAGTGTATCTTTTACTATCTGATGCTAAATTGTTAAAGAGCGGCTCGGTATGGTAACCCTACGCGTCTGCTGTGGCCGGTAATATACGCCAATAGGCGCCTGCCCGAACAGCAATCACTTCGCGGGTTATTCCAGCGTAATCAAGCAGGTGCTGCTCGATAGTGACTCGACCTTGTTTTTGGTCAAGCCCTGCGCTTGTTTTACCCCGACGAAACCGAATGTTAATATCAGCTACCTTCTCATCGAGAATGTTGCCGTCTAATGCCGGTTCAACTTCCCTGTCCCAGATGTTTTGTGGGTACAGATGAAGATAGTGACCAAAGCCTCTTGTCAGTACGACGCCACTTGCAAACTCATTTCGAAGTTCGGTCGGTATGGTTAACCGATGCTTGTCATCAAGCTTTCTTTCGAAATAATCCATGCTTATGGGGTCCTCTGCTCTGCGAGAGCTTTATGTGCGGTATGGGTTATTTTTTAATGTTTAGTGGTGTTTGTTTGTGTTTTGTGGTGTTACCCACTTCTTTCCACTAGCTTTACTATAATACCCACCATTACCCACGACAAGCCCTATTTTGTACGTAATTGCTCGTTACTGTTCATGTTTATCCACAGTACAGTGGATAACTATATCATTTAACAGAGGT
>DASSWW010000045.1:0-12760 GCA_035704495.1 Saccharimonadales bacterium (SeqCode) | reverse complement strand
GTTTTACAAAAGCTATCAATAATTTAAAGGGTAATACGCCAAAAATCACTCCTCGTTCGCCAGGAGAGAAAAAGTACGTTTCCCAAAAGAACATGGGCCTGGGTCACAATCCGTTTGACAGTTATGCCCTACCGATTAGCTAAGAACGTTCAGTTCGTCCTGAAGGCGCGTTATCAGCGCCTTTTTGGTTTCTAATTGAGCGCGTGATTCTTCGACAAGTTGGGCGGGTGCCTTGGCGACATAGGCGTCATTCGACAAGCGGGCCTCTAGGGTAGTAATAAACTGGCGGGTTTCGGCTAAACGGACCTCTAGGTTGGACTGATGTTCGTAGAGCGTCTCGGCATTAACGTCCAACCAAGCTTCGCGGTTACTGGCAGCCAGACGTAATCCCCTAGCCTGGGCAACTTCTTGAACGTCTTTTAAGCGAGCGAGATGTTTAATCAGGTCGCTGTTGTCGGCGATTAACGTATCTTGTTGATATAGCAGGCTGTAGCGTTCGTTCCCTGGCAGTTCAGCCGTCACGTAGCGGGCTTCGACTACTAATTTTTGCAATCGTTCAAATTCACTTGCGGCAATCTCGTCATAGTCACGTTTTTCGGGCCAATTAACGCTGATTAGCAAATCATTGTGCCAATCCAGTGACTGCCAGATGGTTTCGGTGACAAATGGGGCAAAGGGATGTGCCAGCTTGAGGCTAGTATCTAGCACCCAGGCAAGCATGCTAGGGTTGTTTTCGGTTTTACTGGCCTCGATAAACCAATCGGCTACGCTATCCCAGATTGCGTGATAGACGATTTCGCCAGCTTCGGCAAAACGATAATTTGACAGCTGTTGATCAATATCAGCGGCCGCTGCGTTTAATTCGCGGATAATCCAGTGATCAACCAGACTGGTTGGTTGCGGTGGTTGGATACGATAGCCGTCGCCTAGTTTGACCTCTATAAAACGGGCAATATTCCATAGTTTATTGCAAAAATTTCGTCCAGCAATGACTTTGCTGGCGCTAAAGGCCTGATCTTGGCCGGCGCTACGACTGGCGACCAGCCCCAGGCGTAAAGCGTCTGATCCATGCTCGGCCACCATTTCCATCGGATTAATAACATTGCCCTTTGATTTGCTCATTTTCAAGCCTTTTTCATCTAGGACTAGGCCGTGTAGGTACACTTCTTTGAACGGCACCTTCCCTGTTACGTACAGGCCAAGCATGATCATGCGTGACACCCATGGGTACAAAATGTCGTGTCCTGTTTCGAGTACGCTGGTTGGGTAAAAGCGCGACAGGTCGCCCTCGGTCAATGTGTCGGTGGTAATGAACGGCCACTGACCACTGCTAAACCATGTGTCAAACGTATCTTCTTCGCGGCGATATGTTGTACCATCAACAACGATAGTTTCTTGGTCAACGCGAGTATCATAAATCCATTCATCAGGGTTGGTGGTGCTCTGAAAGGCGGGGATAGGAATACCCCACGGGATTTGACGGCTGAGGTTCCAATCACGCAATTTGTCGTAATATTGCAACAATACTTTCTTTTTATTATCGGGGTAAAACGTGATTTCACCTTCATTTATCGCTGCTTTGGCCTTTTCAACCAAAGGAGCGACTTTTAGGAACCACTGATCTCTGATGAGTGGTTGAATGACCGTACCGCACTTGTAACAGTGGCCAACGGCATGTTCGTGGGCCTCTTCGCCGCGACGAAGCTCGGCGGCATCAAGCGCGGCTAGCACGCGTGCGCGAGCGGTCGCTGCGTCCAGACCGATAAATTGTGGCGGTACGTTAATCATCGTGCCGTCAAAGTCAATCACTTGGATTGGAGTCAGGTCATGGCGCTGCCCTATTTCAAAATCGTTCGGATCGTGGGCTGGCGTAATTTTGACCGCACCAGTACCAAATGTCGGATCAACGTAATCGTCACCAATAATGGGAATTTCGCGTTCCACCAGCGGTAATAATACGCGAGTGCCGATTAAATCTTTGTAACGTGGGTCGTCGGGATGGACGGCAATGGCGA
This sequence comes from Saccharimonadales bacterium (SeqCode), assembly GCA_035704495.1. GTDB lineage: Bacteria > Patescibacteriota > Saccharimonadia > Saccharimonadales > Saccharimonadaceae > UBA6022. The sequence goes on along the minus strand of DASSWW010000045.1, from coordinate 10,745 downwards.
CGTCGCCTAATAATGTTTCGGGACGAGTGGTGGCGATAATAATTTCGCCAATTTTATCCAGTGTGGGATAGGCAATTTTCCATAATTTGCCTTTTTCGTTTTTGTGTTCGACTTCAATGTCGGCAAAACTGGTTTGATGAGTGGTACAGTAACTAACAATACGCTCACCTCTGTAAATAAGTTTATCGTCCCATAGTTTTTTGAACGTTTCGTACACCGTGTCAATGACTTTTTCGTCGAGAGTAAACACCAGGTCATCCCAGCTGGCACTCGTGCCGAGGGCGCGAAGTTGTAATTCCATATTGCCCCGTTGGCTTTCGACAAAGTTCCAAACCTGACTGTACAGTTGTTCGCGGCTAAAATCGAAACGACTTTTACCCTGTTTTATCAGTTCGCGTTCGTATACTACCCAGGTTTCAAACCCCGCATGATCGGCGCCAGGAATGTAGGCGACGTCCCTGCCCTTCATTCGATAATAACGCGCCAAGATATCTTCTAGGTTGGCCATCAATGCGTGACCAATATGCAGATTACCATTTGCGTTTGGCGGCGGCATGATAATACTGTACGGTTCGCCCTTCCCTGTGGGCGCAAAGGCATTGGCGGTTTCCCACATGGCGTAAATGTTCGGTTCGTACTGGTTAGGATCGTAGGTTTTTGCTAACTTCATGGGTGATAATAATCTCGATTTGTTGATTTACACGTGAAAAAAGCACAAAGCAAGTAAAACCGTTTTCGTGTGAAAACGACCTAAACTTTTTCAACTTTTCCCCGTATTTGTGTTCAGTCTTGATTATACCATAACCGCAGCGTGTATAATAAAGACTATGACGACAGTGCGGACATGCGAAAACCGAACAGAATGGGACGAAGAACTATTAACGCGCGAGGCTCATCCGCTGCAATTGTGGGGTTGGGGCGAAACTAAGGCCGCGCATAACTGGCAGGTAGACCGCGTTTTTATTTACGACGACGATCATATTATCGGTGCAGCGCAGCTGCTTATCCGGCCTTTGCCGCGTCCGCTGACGGCGTTGGTGTATGTTCCTCGCGGACCTGTCTGCGACGCACCAAACAGGGAAGCAGTGCTAGAAGCGCTCGCTGACTATGCTAAACAAACCCACAAAGCCGTGGCAATAACAGTCGAGCCTGATTGGGAAGTGATGCCACCAGTAGAAGGCTGGCAACCATCGACTAATACGATTTTAATTCCACGAACGCTTATTTTGGATTTGACCAAATCCGAAGACGAATTATTGGGTGCGATGACCAAAAAAACCCGTCAGTACGTTCGTAAATCCGCCAAAGAGGATATGACGATACGCAAAGTTCGTAACAGGGAAGAACTAGCAGCATGTCTGGCGATTTATAAACAAACGGCCGACCGAGCTGGTTTTACCCTGCACGATGACCAGTATTATTATGATATTTTTGATAAAATGGGCGATCATTCACTGGTAACGGTAGCAATTCACAATAACCAACCTGTGGCATTTTTGTGGCTAAGTATCAGCGCGACGACTGCTTTTGAACTGTACGGTGGTATGAATGATGATGGCCAGCGGTTACGCGCTAACTACGCGCTAAAATGGCACACGATTCAGCTTGCCCGTAAATGGGGAATTGAGCGCTACGATTTGAACGGTTTACTTAATGATGGTGTCAGCACGTTTAAACAAGGTTTTGCCAGTCACGAAGATATGTTGGCCGGAACGTATGACAAACCATTATCACCTCTGTATATCGTGTGGGATAAAGCATTGCCGCTGGCAAAAAAAGTCATTCGGACAATAAAGAATCGTTGATTTATATACAACGATATCTACCAAGTAGTCTTGGTCATCGATAAACTCGGCACTACTTCCATGTCAAACGGATCGGTCGGTTGCTGTTTTTGCGCGTAGTAATAGCCTAGTGTGGCAATCATAGCGGCGTTATCGGTGCATAGTTGCATCGGCGCGTATTCGATTGGCAAGGGGAGTCGCTCGGATAGCTGACGACGTAATTCTTGGTTGGCAGCAACGCCACCAGCGATGACGACGGACTTAGGTGTGTAATCGCGAAACGCCTTTTCGGCTTTATCGACAAGCGTGCTAATGGCTGTGTGCTGAAAGCTAGCGGCAAAATCATTGCGCTGAACGTCGTTTAGGCGCGCTGCCAGCTCGCCAGACGGAAAAGTAAAATCAACACCCGTTTCGCGCTGTACGGCTCGCAGAACGGCCGTTTTGAGTCCCGAAAAGCTGAAGTTGTACGGATCTTTTAGTTTGGCTTTTGGTAATTGATAGCGTTTTGGATCGCCATTTAACGCGGCTTTGGCAACCGATGGGCCGCCAGGGTAGGGCAGGCCAAGGATTTTGGCAACTTTATCAAAGGCTTCGCCGACGGCATCGTCTTGGGTTTGGCCCAGTAATTCGTAATCGCCGTGGTCGCGGAATAATACCAATTGCGAGTGACCGCCGCTGACAATCAGCGCCAACATAGGAAATTCGGGTTGTCTGGACGGTAATAAGAGGGAGTTATTCTCATCCAGCCGACTCTGTTCAGTAATAAAATTCGCATACACATGCGCCTCGACATGGTGAATAGGGAACAGCGGCTTGTTTTTGAGGACGGCCAAGGTGCGGGCGGCTAATGTGCCAACCAGCAGTGACCCAATCAGTCCTGGGGCATATGTCACTGCTATCGCATCAATATCGTCCCAGGTCAGGTTAGCGTCAGCTAATGCTTGGTTAATCACCGGATTGATGACTTCGATATGACTGCGGGCTGCGACCTCGGGTACGACACCCCCGTACAGGGTATGAATATCAATCTGCGAATTAATCACGTTACTTAACAGTACGCGTCCATCTTCCACGACCGACGCTGCCGTCTCATCACAACTACTTTCAATTCCCAGTACTTTCATTACTAACAGTATAGATCATTGGCAAATATCAGTAAAACAGTACGATAGGCTTAGCCATATGTACAGATTGTATGTATGAGAGAACCAAGGAGTTATTGTGGACTGGTGGCTAATATTGGTAGTGATACTTGGACTTACCGGAGTGATAGTCATTTTGTACTTTGAAGGATTCTTTTCAAAATTACGTCGAAAAAATTCATCGCGCAACAGGCAGGTAGAGTCTACAAAAGAGCTGCAGGAGTTTGATAGAATCTTGTACAAGGCAACATTCGTCGCCATGGCGCGTGCCGAGGAAGTGATGAACATAATCAAGGACGACGCCATACCTGGTCTGAGCGACAAGCTCGCAAAGATTGGTTCTGGCGAAGATTTGGTTAGCGCTAAAGAGGCGATTGAAGATTTTCTTTGCCTAAAGACTTTTGGTCAAAAGGAGAAAGCGCAAACAGTTCAACAGATGTACGCTAGGAATCAAGCGCAGCTGAAACAGATTGATGACGCGCTTTGTGCTATTCAGACGTTGAAAGTTACCAATAGCGTACACAGTAATGAAAATCCACCCTCTTAACCAAACAGACGGTCAGACCGGGAAGAAACACCGATGATTTCTTCCTGTAACGTCGGTTACTCTCTTATGGCACCCCGGTAATTCCGGGGTATTTTTTATCCCCAGTTTTGTGGATAAGTTAGATAACTGATACTTGTATTAAAAAGTAATTGTATATATATCCTGCTTATGGTTAGCTTAAAGTTATTAATCGGGATGTTTGTATGGTTGCCAGTAGCGCGAAACACGTAGTTAAGTTTATTTTTTTATCAATGATTACATTAACTGGGGTGGTTGCTATAATAACCACTTACCAAACAGCAGCAAGTGCGGCCAGTGTTTCGTGGTTTTCGGATGCCGAACCAACGCTAGAAAAAATGGCCGATCCTTTATTGACCGAAGATGCACCGGCCTGCACGCCTCGAATAGTAGCTGTAGACAAGCGGCCACATTATAATTATTTAGATCCGAGTGATAGTACAAACATTTGTGTGTACGATAGGGGTAGTTGGCGATATGGACTGAGCAATCGACCGTACAGGCAGTCAAATTCAATGATAGGTCGAGATACAAGTTTTGTTGTCGGATTAGGTTATGATCAAAAAATGTATCGGATTAATAACCTCAATGCTAGGTATGCGCCGGATTTTGTTCCGCATTCAAAAAGCCTGGTATATAGCATGGGTAATTCAAGTTCTTTTTGGGGTCAAAATTTGGTGGTCTACAAAGATTTTCCTTCACGGCTAGTCAAAAATACCGATGGCCAGTCATATGATATGAAAGATCGACATTTGCCAGACTATGAATTTAAGCGCCCTAATGGGTATGTGTTACCAGTTGGTGCAGTCGCAAGTTCATCGAATGGAAAATGGCTTATATTTGAGGCGGTTGATCTGGGTATTATGCGGCTAAACTTGGAAACATACGATATAAAACGAATATCTACGATTTCACCACGATACGATCTCGGGCTGCCACCATTTATGAGTCTGTCCATTAACAATAAAGGAGATTATGTAGTCGTGGGCGGACAGAACACGCCCTTTATGGTCTATAATATCACCGATAGTTGTGGTGATACGACCGTCACAGACCAGATGACCCTCAATGTTCCTGTCGCGAGGCCTTGTCTAGAGCGAGACCTAGGCGCATATATGAGAACTAAGTTTCCGAGGTTCTCCGCAGCAGACAATATAAAACTCAGCGCCGATAACGGTTCAATTAGTTTTAGGCTAGAAGAAAACTTGGGTTTTAATAATATGCGGTATACCTGGTATAGGCTAAAGGTTTCCGACTATATATCCACCCCAAGTTTAGATTATTTGGCGCTAGGGGATTCGTATTCGAGTGGCGAAGGAGATACTTTGATCAATCCTACGACACTGGCTAAATACTATCTCCTCGGGACAGACGCCGAGGGTAATAATCAGATTCCTACTGAAAAATGTCACATCAGTAGTCGATCATATCCATTTTTATTACAATCCACGATGGGTATATCGGATGACAAAATGCAATCAGTGGCATGTTCGGGGGCTATGGCTAAGGATGACTATCAAGTAACGGCAGGATACGAAGGGCAAATCGAAGATAAAAAAGCCAGGCTTGGCGAACTATCAGACGATGATTTACAACGTTACCAACAAGTGGCGCTGAACGATTTCATACCAGGCCGAATCCAACAGCTAAAATTTGTTGAAAAGTACCAACCCAAAGCTATAACATTAACGGCTGGCGGTAACGATGTAGGGTTTGGGTCGATTATACAAAACTGTGTTGTTACGCTTTTTACAAGTTGTAGCTACGCTAAATCAGATGCAGGCAAGACGATGGTTGGACAGGCAATCCGAAGTCAATATTCTGAGTATGTTGAACTTTACGAAAAAATAAGAGAAATATCTCCAAACACAAAAGTATACGCTGTAGGATATCCAAAGTTCGTTGGCAACGATGCATTGCTCTGTGCGCTAAATGTACAGTTAGATACAGCGGAGCGAACAATGATTAATGAAGCGGTCACTTATCTGAATCAAATTATTAAAAGTGCCGCCGATAGAACTGGCGTAAAATACGTCAATATTGAAGATTCTTTAACGGGTCATAGATTATGTGAGCAGGGCGACGCCTATGTTACTGGTATTGCTTTCCGTGGTAGTAGTGAGAGGCAAGAAAGCTTCCATCCGAACCATGACGGTCATAGGCTGATGCAAAAAGCGATTATCGGTGCGCTTGGGTCTCAGTCGTTGTTAGATTTTGAACACACTTTACAGCCTACCCCAGGGCCATATTCGTCGGATGATGCTACTGAGCCAACAGCCTATTTTTCAGAATCTATGGAGTCAGTCAACACGCATTTTCGACGCGCGACGATTGTACCGCATAATTACGTGCAGAAATCTTCGTTGACAAATATGGTTAGTGTACGAGTCGCTGGGCTTGAACCGCATTCACGTGTTGTTATCGAAGCCCATTCCGATCCCGTAATCCTGGGTACGTATGATATTGATAAAAACGGTAATCTATCTGTAGATATTCCTGTACCGGCAAATATATCGGCAGGCTTTCATACCTTACATGTCATTGGTAAAACCTTTTTTGGTGAAGCAATAGATTTATGGCAAATAATAGAGGTGCGTGGAGCAGCCGGGGATATTGACGAAGATGGTACGCAAGATGATGTCGATGCTTGCATTTACATCAGCGCCTCTGGAATTGATAGTGATCGCGACAACATCGACGATGCATGCGACCTACTTATCACCGATCCACCACAAGGCGGTACTAATGAAGTTGTGGCAGTGCTGCCAGGTAAGGGTGTAAACAAAAATCGTCCAACACCCATACAGGGTGGTGCTATTACCGCGACGAATAGAGAAGAGCTTAAAAAGATTCCTTATAGTGCAAATGGGACGGCAGATAGCTCAGAGGTTCTCGCGTATCGATCGAGTAAAAATGATTTTGTTGGCAAAAATGCTAGCATTGCGGAGAGTATGGATGTAAAAAATAATTTCTCGATTAACGCATATTGGATTGTTGGAATAATTACTATCATTTTGATTTCGTATTTTTCGATCAAGCAATACAGTAAACGCAACGGATAAAAACAAGAAAACATAAAACAAAGAGGTGTTAAAATATGCTTATGACAAAAAATCAGCGTCACACCCTGAATTCTAAGTATGTTAGCTCAAACATAATAATCATCGTAAGTATATTAGTAGTCGTTGGCTCACTCGCTGTAATTGTTGGGTTTGATATGATTGACTTATTGAGTGCGTATTTTTCTAAAAATGGCGCTGGATATTCATCAAATTTTGAAACAGCGCTTATGGTCTGTAGGATTCCCCTAATACTTGCTGCTTTTTTTATGGCTTATGGAATAGGCATGAAGTCCAAAGATAAATTGATTACTTGGCTTATTACCCTCGGACTTGGCGTGACGTTTGCGATTGTATTAAGCGTGTTTGTGTTAGGGTATATAAATTTTATCCTTAATTACGCTCGTTAATGAAAAACAGCTCGAAGTATTCAGACACTGAAAGTTATCAATAGCGTACACAGTAACGAAAATCCATCCTCTTAAACAAACAGGGTCGGGCCAGAAAGAAGTACCGATAACTTCTTCAACAAAACTGAGCAAGAAAGAGAAGGTTATGTTTATGGAGAAATCTTAGATCGCCTTAACCAACTCAAGACGCATTTTACACCACGCAAGCTTGATGTCGTATGGATAAACTCATTGATGACACAGAGCAAGTGCTTGGATTCAAGAAAGGTCGAGTTCTATTATTGATAATTTGATTAAGCCGACGGCACATTGACGATCCATGTCATGAAGTAGAATAATACCTATTTTGTAGAGGTCAAATCAGTGATGTGTGCATCTTGCAAAGTATGTTAGAATTAATAAGTTCTTCAGCGAACAATTAAGTCCTAAAGAAAGACTTTAGGATTGTTCTTTAAGAAAAAGGTGAAACGTGAAAAAGCTCAGCGGAGTTATTGCAACTCTTGTTTTCAGTATGATATTTGCATTTTTGATGCCCGTTAGTGTGGGTGCGAATCATTTGCCTTCGCATCAATGGGCTCAGCAGGTGTTAGATATGCCGGCAGAGTTTATGGTCGCACATGATGCTAGTACCTACTCTTTGCTTGCGTGTGGAAATCCAGATGCTCCGAAGACTTTCTCTACTGTTAGAGATGAGGTGGAAATTAATTCCTGGGGTGCATATTTGACCCCTAGCTATTATCCGACTTTCGGCTGCCTAAATAGCACCTATGGGGCAAATACGACGTCAACAGATGGCGCTACGATGTATGGCAATTACTACGATGGATCTCAAACGGATTCAAAACAGCGGATTGCCGCGTGGAGGAATGGTCGGTTTATTTGGTCTGCTCCGTTACTAGCAAACGATGGCTGCTCTTCATACTCGGGAGTGGCAGCGTCGCCCGGTGGAGAAATAACCACAGTTGCTACAGGTGCGAACGGCATTACATATGCGTTAGTGCGTGGAGCATACAACAACTGTAAGACTAAATTTATGGGTGTTGATCAAACGGGAGCCGTGTTGTTTAATCACGATTTAGGCTATCCTGTAAGCGGCAACAACAATAGTGGCTATGGTCAGATTTGGGTGTATGATTCGGGTGTTGCTCTCGTTGATCAACAATATCGATACCGTTTTTACAGCCACAACGGAGTAGAAGATACGTCTAAGCAGTATCAGTTCCCGGTTGCGTCGAATCAAAACTATGCAGTTCTAGAGCGTCCATTTGCAAATGAAAATGGACGCATCTTTATAAAAACCGAACATATGACTGGTTGCTATGCATCGGTTCAGTACAGTCCTATATTCTGGTATGATCCCGATGGAACTTCTGGTACTTTGGACTTGTCTCTAGGCTGTTCTCAACAGAATAAGTGGTCGTTGGCTCTCGGTCATAATGACAATGTAGTGCTGACGGATACTTATGGCACAATTAGGCTTCCAGATATGACAGGTGGCACTAATCATCAGAATCATACATTCTCATTGGATTCAGGTTATGACTCTCAAAGAATACTTAAGTATTGGGTCAATGAATCAGGGGATGGCTTATTGGTGCGTCGCATAAGTAGCTCCAGTACATCAGCAACTGATATAGTGGTTGATCTGGTGGATGGTACAACTAATGCGCTAACCCGTATTAAGAGTTTTAAGGATGTCGCGGGTAATAATACGGTAACGTATCAGTCCTCGTTCGATATGAATCTCACTAATGACGGATCAGTTTTGTATGCGCTTGTGTGTCAAGACGCTTGTACGGCGACAGATCGATGGGCGTACAAAGTGCCTATCGATGGCTTTAGTGGCCCTGTTGGAAGTCGCACGACTGATTATACGACGCCGAGCGCAAAGCTACAGTATGTCGCAATGGGGGATTCGTACTCGTCAGGAGAGGGTGTCGAAGCGTTCATAGTAGGTACTGATGTAGCCGATGTTAATGGATGTCATAGGAGTCAGCACGCATACCCCAAGGTTCTTGCTGAAAACACAGCATACAGTTCATGGGGACTCGAGTTGACCGACTTTGTAGCATGTTCTGGCGCAACTATGAATGACGTGCGAGGAATAGAGGAAGGCGACAGTGCAGGGAGCTGGAACGAACCAGCGCAAATCGCATCGCTAACCGAAGATACCGACGTCGTAACTTTGACCATAGGAGGTAATGATATAGGCTTTAAGAATTACCTCATGGCCTGCATAACTGAATGTGGCACAAATAGTACTGTCTACAATCAGACAATGGCTAATATACTGAGCCAGACGTTTGAAGATGATTTAGAGGCTACGTATACGGATATACTGGAAGCGGCTCCGAACGTGGAGGTTTATGTTGCTAGCTATCCTAACGTGACCGCTGAAAATGCTGGTAGTTGCGGTGTGTTTCTAGACTTCTCTAGTGCGAGAAACGTCCAAGATGCGTTGAATAATCAAATTCAAGGTGCTGTTGCACGCGTTAAGTTAAATGTCAGTGGTGCTGAAAAGCTCCACTACATCGACGCTAATTATTCCACTACCCCGTTCCTGAACAGGCATCTATGTAACGGAACGCAGTTGGAATTCTTCAATGGAGCAGTCGGTTCACCTAATACTGAATATTCAGTTCATCCAAATCAGCTCGGCCAAGCAGCCTATGCTGAAGTGTTGTATGCACTGAAATAAGCAGCGTTCGATATCTGAAGAATACCCCCAAGATCTAAAACATCTTGGGGGTATTTCAATTTTAGATAACGTGAGTATCTGGACTAGTAGTCGAGTATGTACATACGTACATAGAAGAAGAGAATTTATTCATGTTGCATATGGTATAATTTAATTTATGCAATCAAAAAATAACAATAAAACAAAAACAAATAAGCTCGCCTTTAGTCATGATAAAAGAATGAAATTCCACTGTTTGACGTCTGTGTTTCAAGCATTGGCCCTCATTTTTATTCTCGTATCGTTTAGAATTGGCGAAAATCCGTTATTGGCTGGATTAGTAATATTTTCGTCGCTCTCTATACTGGTTTATGGTTTGACGACTGCTGCGCACGTACGTTATTTTGATAAAATGCCACGTGAGCAAAAACTTTTTTTAATAGCTGTATCGTTCACTAGTACTATTATCATTTTGTCTGCTCTCATTATACTTACTAGGCTGATCTTTGGTCTTTTTGTACTCTATATTCCGCTTGCCGTTCCGGTAGGACTATTAGCGCACACAATTCTGACCTATTTATTGAACACGCCACTTGTAGCCGGATTATGGACGATACTAGGAGTAATATCTCTTTTTTATCTTTATGCAAATACTAAGAAAGCGTAGAACGAGTCTTAGGTAGTCTTCTGGTTGAAAGTAAACTCTTCAGTCATACGAGGTCTCTTTTATTGCGTAGTAGGGTATCAGATGTCAAGATGACAATTACGGTCGTGTGGATGCAGTTGCAGAGGGACTTACTTCTCAATGATTGAATATTAGACCTTGCGGCCGCTTCGATAGTTCTTTTCGTAGGTTTGTAGCCGTACAGGCTTTAGGGTACTATTTTATGATCGGCTTCTTACTTCCGTGCAGGAGTGACAAGGATAGAACGTTGCATTGTCTTATTTTAAAATAATCACGTATTGGTATCTCGTGTTGTCAAAAGTGTTAGAATAAAGGTATGAAGCAGAAGTTAGTTGAGGGGATACGAAAAGCGTTACCGGGTGAAGTCGTTCATGGCATTGAAGAGGTGTATCGACGGGGTCGGGTTGAATTGATGAGTGCGCG
>DASSWW010000029.1:0-13126 GCA_035704495.1 Saccharimonadales bacterium (SeqCode) | reverse complement strand
GGAGTTCGATTCTCCATGAGATCACCATAGAAAATACCCCATCCTACGATGGGGTATTTTCTATGGTGAGTTTCCCGTAGGGAAACCGAACTCCAAGGGTTCGTGTAGCGAAGAGCAGTAAAAATGTGGTTCCATATTTTTACAAACAAGCGGAAATAGGAAGCGGAGCGACCGCCTTCCCAGTGAGGTCATAATAATAACTCGAATAGATATGCTGCCGTTTATGACACATGATAGACTAAAGAAATAACAAGGAGGTATTGAAAAATGAAAAAGAATATACTCATTATCCTTTCCATCACTCTCGTCGCAGCAGTGGGATGGTTTTACTATGCACATCAGCCTAGAGAAAAAGTTGTCAGCAATGAAACACAAAGTACCACCAAACAAGACGTGCGAAAAGCCGTCTGGGAACATTTGCCTGCCGACCGGCAAGAACTTACCAAAAGCACCTGGAAAGATGCAAAAGTACAGCAGATTACCCTAGACGGCGCTGGTAATATTACGGGTGAATTAGTTGAATCGTATGTCGGCACAGAAGTTTACATGGTGGATTTTACGACGACCCGCAAAGCTATTCCAAACAATATAATTGTCATTGCTGACAAAGACACCTTTGAAATCATCGGTTACGGCCTAGTTGATTAGATAACTTAGAGGCAATCTGTATAATTCCAACCCCACCTCTGCTATCATACAACCATGACCAAACTTGCCATCATCGCTAATACCCATTTACTACCCGAAACGCAGCAGCGAATTAACGCGTTGGTCGGCGAAACGCTGTCGTACCCAACCGAAGATGCACTGCCGTCAATTGCAGAACTTATCCAGCGAACTGGCGATGCAGATGCGGTACTTGTTGGCACTGGCACGCACGTAACCAGCGAATACCTGGATGCCTGCCCATTGGTGCGATATATCGGTATTTGCGGTACGTCACAAGAAAATGTCGATATGACTGCCGCCACGAAACGAAACGTACAGGTGACGAATGTCGTTAACTATGGCGATGAGCCAACCGCAGAGTTTATATTTATGCAGCTTGTCTATCTAGCCAGGGGCTTGGGTGACCACCAATGGCGAAATCAGCCAGCGGAACTAATGGGGAAATCGATTGGCATCATAGGGCTTGGATCACTTGGTCGGTCGGTCGCACATTTGGCGCTGGCGTATAAAATGAATGTTTCGTACTTTAGCAGAACACGCCAACCGGACCAAGAGGCGATTGGCGTACGCTACCGCGAAAAAGCAGAACTGTTACAAAGCAGTGACATCGTTATTATCTGTACACCAAGTAATTACGAAGCCATCACTAAGGATGAGTTTGACATACTGGCATCGAATACAATTCTGGTTCAGGCGAGTTCGGACACTGCGCTAAATCGCGATGGCTTTTTGCAATGGATCAAGCACAAAAACAATTTTGCTATATTTGACTATGCTGCGGGAGATGAAAATTACGAAGCGTATAAAAATATTGAAGGCGTCGTATTTCCTAAAATCATTGCTGGTCACACACACGAAACAAAACAGCGCCTTGGTGATAAGGTCATCGAAAACCTTGCGGCGTATCTCTAAACCAACATATGCACGCCCCCCAATTTTTAGTATAATAAAGGGTAATGAAGCCAACAAAACAACTACACCCAGCTATTACTGCGCTCATCGTTATTGTCCTAATCGGTGCGATTGCTGCTAGCATTGCATTTTTGCGAAACGAAGACGAAGCGCCTGCGAGTGATACTAATTCGTCGCAACCTGCGCAAACCTCGTCACCTAAACAAGATACGCAAACTACCACTGCCGAATACCAAGACGGAACATACACTGCCACGGGCGAATATTTTAGTCCCGGCGGACGCGAGTCAATTACTGTGTCGGTCACCCTAGATAACGGCGAAATAACAGAATCGACTGTGACGCCTCATGCTGAATCAGGCGAAGCAAAAGATTTCCAAGAACGATTTGCGAGCGGCTACAAAGAATTTGTTACTGGCAAAAACATCGATGAAGTGTCGGTTTCGCGAGTTGCCGGATCGTCACTGACGTCGGGCGGTTTTAATGATGCGCTTGAACAAATCAAAGACGATGCTGCCGCATAGCATTCGTTTTAGCGCGCTGGGTACGCAGTGGCGCATAGACACAGAGCACGCACTGCCAAGTCATATCGTCACAAGTATCCACCAGCGCATCGACGCATTCGATCAGACGTACTCGCGTTTTCGACCTGATTCGTTAGTAACACGTATCGCCAAAACGGCAGGGAAGTACACGTTTCCCGCTGATATCATTCCTATTATCACGCTGTATCGCAAATTATACGACGTGACTGGTGGCAAAGTAACACCCCTCATTGGTTCGATGCTAGAACGGGCAGGGTATGACGCCGAGTATTCGTTTCACGAGCAGCCACAAATTGCGCTCCCCAGCTGGGACGCAGCGCTTGATTGGCAGGGAGCGACTCTCACGACAACCCACCCAGTTACTCTGGATATTGGCGCTGCCGGCAAAGGCTATGTCGTCGATTGCATTGCCGAGATATTAAACGCGGCGCAATATACCGATTACGTCATTGATGCCAGCGGCGATCTGCGCCACCAGGGAACGACCGAAAACCGCGTTGGCCTGGAACATCCGTTTGACCAGCAAAAAGTGATTGGCGTGGCTGACGTGCGTGGCAAAAGTATCTGCGCCTCGGCAAGTAACCGACGAGTGTGGGATGACCAACTGCATCATATATTCGACCCGGATACCCAGGCTCCGGTAAAAGATATCGTTGCGACGTGGGTAATTGCCGAAACGACAATGCTAGCCGACGGACTGGCAACGGCGCTGTTTTTTACCAATCCGCAGCAATTAGCGACACACTTCGACTTTCAATATGTACGCATGTATCAGAACGGCGCTATTGACTATTCGCATGACTTTAACGGAGAATTGTTTTAATGCGTTATTTACTTGATTCGTGGCTCAACCGTATATCGATGTATCGATTACTTTCGATTACGCTCAGTATTTTGTGGGGAAGTGCACTTGGTCTGTCGCTACTCGGCGCGCTAGATTTTTCGCCCTTAGCGGTTATCGTTAGCGGGGTCGTATTGGTACTTGTTACGACGCTATCAAACCGTCTATTCGGATTGATGTTTGGTTTGCAGCCCCATGATGAATCGTCGTATATTACCGCTTTAATTTTATTCTGTATATTTACACCGTCGTTTGAAATAGAGGCTTTGCTGGTGCTCAGTATCATTGGCGTCCTGGCCTCGGCGTCAAAATATCTGCTTGCCATACATGGCCGCCACATATTTAACCCCGCAGCCGCCGCAGCGGTCATTAGTAGCCTGACAGGGCTGGCGTTTGCTAGCTGGTGGGTCGCCACGCCATTACTGTTACCGTTTACCCTGATATTTGCTTTTTTCATTTTATACAAAACGCGTCGATTACAAATGGGGGCGCTATTTTTATCCCTCAGTATTCCAATTATCGTTACCGTACTGCTCGCCGATGGTGCATCGCTGACCGAAGCACTGTTGCTGTTGATGTCGTGGCCACTGCTGTTTTTTGTTGGTTTTATGCTCAGCGAACCGCTGACTTTACCGCCAAAAAAATGGCAACGACTTGTCGAGGCAGTCGTCGTTGGCGTCTTGTTTGCGTTACCAATGTACGACGGCCCGCTAGCGCTCGGTTTAGCTGGCGCACTGATTATTGGCAACGGACTGGCGTTTTTGTTTAGTCAACGCCGCTCCATCAGCTTGACGCTCGCCGACACCCGCCAACTCACCCCAAGTTCACGAGAATTCCGTTTTGACGCGAATCGTCCACTGACGTTTCAGGCAGGGCAATATATGGAAATCACGATTCCGCATACTCATAAAGACGGCCGCGGACTGCGCCGAATATTCAGTATCACCACTGCGCCCGGACAATCTGTCATTGGATTTGGCGTAAAGTTTTATGAACCATCCAGCACCTTTAAAAAGATGCTTAAAACACTTCAGTCAGGTGAAGTTATTCAGGCAACAATGATTAGTGGTGATTTTACCTTGCCAAAAAATACCAACGAACCATTACTATTCATCGCCGGTGGCATTGGCATCACACCGTTCATCAGCCATCTGTTGCACATGCAGGCGACCGGACAAACGCGCGACATTATTCTGCTATATATGGTAAGTGACGTGAAAGAAATTGCCTATGCAGATACGCTGCAACAATCGGGTATCAAGGTGATTGTCTGTACACCAACCGCTCAAAAACTACCAGTCAAAAAGTGGCTACCTATTCACACGCAACAACTGACCGCTCACATGGTAAAAAAAGCTATCCCCGATGTTGCCGCACGCAAAGTGTATATATCTGGCGCACCGACAATGATTAATCGGGTCAAAAAACAATTAAAACACTTGGGCGTCAAAAAGATTAAAAGCGATTATTTTACTGGCTACTAAGACATCGAGATAGAGAAACGATAGACATCTCCGAATCGTTCGCAAGTACATACTTAAATCTAAAAACCTTGGCACTAAAGGTAGGAGTTTTTTAGATTCAGGTATACACGGATTGACGGATAGCTAAATAATGTTCTATGATTTAAGTAGTTAGTCAGTAAATGATATTCTGCGAAGGGAGGCCGTAATGAAAAAGATTTTACTCATTATTTTGGCCGTCTGCCTGTTTGTTGCGCTGAGTGCGGGTGTTTATTACGAAGTCGTCTACACCGACAAAGTCGCCAATCGCTACGTAACCGACCTGCGTGATTCTGCCGAAAATTTACGCGAAGTTTTTGGAGAATTAGAGAACAGCACCGATACGCCGCTGCTATATGATGCTGGTGCTAGTGCCGAAGCGCGGCAAGCCAGTGGTAAAAAATTAAACCAATCAATTGCCGACAGCCGACAAGCATTAACGCAGTTTCAGTCAGTCAGCACAGAACTATCACCAATTGCCTACGCCGGCTATACGCCCACCTATAGCCAGGCAGTAATCTTGCAGGAACGATCACAGGATATCGTCACGCAAACCACCGATACACTAAACCGCTTTGAAACAGCGATTACCTTTCTACAAACGTATGGTATTACTCTCAATAGTTCGATGGAAAAAATCGAACAGTTTAATCAAGTAAGCAACCTTGATACGTTGGCTGACGAAACAGACGCCCTGCGTGCCACTGCCACACGGATTAAAACGACCACCGATATATTAAAACAAACCGACATCACACCCGACCTCACCACCACGCAGTCGCTCACTGTCCATATGCTAACTGAGGCAGCTGATGGTTTTGACGATTTAGCACGCGGTCTGGATGCAGCCGACGACAAAGCCGTTGACGAAGCTGCGCGCAAAATTGAAAAAGCGGGCAAGCAACTAGACGCCACCTGGCAAAAAACATACACCGACACCACTCCCAACCTGCGAGTGTTGCAAAATGTCCACGAATTAAATGAAAAACTTGATTTAGTGTTACCTTAGCCGCTGGCTGTATTAACAGGGGTGCGACGTGGTCTGTCTTTGGCGGAAGGATAAGTGGCGGCGCCTGTTCGCATCAGTTTGTTCCAGCCAACATACGACCCTTTTAACGCCGTCAAAACGGTTTTATACAGAATATACGTACGAATCGGACCATAAATAAAGCGAGCAAATGGCACAGCGACAATATAACGCAGTCGTTCATGGGTCATCAATACGCCAATCGTTGCAATCAAAAACTGTAGCGACAAGGAAATAACAAAGTAAATCAAAATGACCATGTAATTGCCCGTGATAATGTTTTGTATACTAATCACCACTAAAATCGGCCAGAAAAACAGGGGAATCGCTATCGAAATAATTGCATTCGGCATCACAAATGACCCCAGCCAGCCGTATTGACGGTCGAATAGCATGTCGTGATGTTTCCACAGCGATTGAATGTTGCCAAAAGTCCAACGGAATCGCTGCTTAATTAGGCTTTTAATTTTTTGTGGCGCTTCGGTATAGCTGATAGCATCGTTATCCTGCAATATTTTGTAACGGGCAAGGGCCTGGACATTCAGCGTCAAATCGCAATCTTCGGCCAGCGTACTGTGCGACAAACCGCCAGCTTCTATGATGGCGCTTTTTCGCCAGGCCCCGCAGGCACCAGGTATAATCATTATCGAATTTAATAACGCCTGTGCATTGCGTTCGATTGTAATGCTTAGCATATATTCAAGCGCCTGCCAAAGCGTCACGATACCCTGGACGTTGCCGACCTTTACCACCCCAGCAACCGCACCGACAGCGGGGTCTTTGAAATGACGAACCAGCATTGTCACCGTTTGTGGCGGAAAAATCGTATCGGCATCCACGCATATAATAATTTCACCCCTCGACTGTTCGATAGCATTGTTTAAGGCCGATGATTTGCCACCATTAACTTGATGAATAGCCATCACTTTTTCATGTTGGTCGGCAATGGATTGAGCGATATCCCAGGTGTCGTCCGTCGAACCGTCATCGACAATAATGATTTCGATATTTTCGTACCAAGATTGTAGCAGTGAATCAACGGTCTTGACGATGACCTTACCCTCGTTATACGAAGGAATAACAATGGTAGTCCGCGGTGTATAAAAAGGGGCGATAGGTTGATACGATTTCTTTGTTTTTGCCCGTTGGCGCAAGGCTAAAATAATATTAACGAGTGTCGTCAAGATAATCGAAGCAATGCTGATACCAAACAAACTGGTAATTGCATCGTGTGGCCATACTAGCGCGGCCCTGGCACCCGTTAGCGCCGCTTGATCAGCCACCGATGGTTCACTAGAAACAACTAGAGCAGGGGCCTGCGGATAAAGTTCGTTAAGCGTCACGAAATCATAGCCATTTTCTTTCGCCATCCTAATCAGATTTTCGACGTACTCTATCGTATGACTTCGGTTGCCACCGCTGTCGTGCACCAGAACAATTTTATCTTCGCCATCAAACGTTGGGTATTCTTTTGGATAGTCGGTCGTAAATTGCCAGTCATTACTATCAAAATTGTACGAAGTAACGGTGTATCCCATTTTTTGCGCAGTGAGTAACGCAACGATACTGTTGCGCAGTGACTGGTCAGTATTGCCCCCATACGGTATCCGGAAAAAAGATGTCGTACGATTAGTTGTCGCACTAATAACCCGTTCTGTTTGATTAATTTCTTGCTGCTGCTGAAAACTACTTCCAAAACCGAAATCAATATGGGTAAACGAATGGTTGGCAATCGTATGACCTTCACGAACAATTCGTTGCGCAATTTCGGGATACTTTGCCACATTACTACCTAGAGTAAAAAAGCTGGCCTGTGCGGATTCGCGCGATAACAAATCGAGCAACTGTGGCGTATAGACAGGGTGCGGCCCGTCGTCGAACGTTATGGCAATGCGCCTATCGGCCGTGTGTCCGTAGCGCTCAATCACATACGGTTCGCCGCCTATATACATCAGTTCTTTGGCGGTCAACGGGCGAATGACCTTGCGCGAAAACGGATCGACACCATACTGTTCACCGCCATGTTCGGTGACGCGAATTAATCTGACAAGCGATCCCTCACCGATAACAGGGGTGTTTTCGCCAGATAATTGGGCATTTAGTTGATCAATTGTTGGTGTGGTGGTGTGGTGAATTGTGTTATTCGTGATAGGTGTATCGACAGATGTTTGAAACGCATTGACCGATTTGTGTGCAGTGACTTGCGGAATCATCCACATCACTAACGCCGCTGTAGCAACGAGTATCACGCTTAATACGACCTTCGTCTTTAGCCACCGCTTACCGTTTTGGTCAAAAAAGACTGGCTTTTCTTCCTCCATCATAAACACCCCCTTAAATATTTGTGAGTGTTTGTGTCACTACGATGATGTTATTACGGAAAAGAAAACATTTTACGCCGGTCTGCCGCCTGGAACACACGTATACTTTTATAGTATAATATGCTTATGACTAAGTCAACGCAAAGGTTTTTATCAGAAAGGTAGGAAGTAACATGGAGCTACCGCATGACACCGACAACAAACAGCTTAATCGGCGAACAATTGCACAGATAGGCGCCGGCGCACTACTTGTCGCAGGCAGTATATTTATGTATTCACACTTTAACCCCGAAACACCACGCACGATAGAACACGACTATCCGCTACACGAAAACATTACGGCAACGGTGTTTTGGGTTGGCGAAGAGGCAAACGAATCAAATGACTATATTCATAACCGTTCATCTGCCTGGACAAAAAATTGGGTGGCGGCGTACGGCGGAGTCGACAGCTACGACGATCGTTGCGGCTTTTTACCCTGCGACTTTACGCCGCGCGAAAACCCGTTCTACTTTGCACTACCGTTTAGTGATTACGATGAAAATGGTCTAAAGCCAGCTGATGAATTGCAGGTTATTCCTTGGTACGACGGCGAAATTGAGGCGGGAACATCGGTACTGAAAAATCGTTGGATTAAAGTAACGCACGACAGCACTGTCGCCTATGCACAGTGGGAAGACGTGGGGCCGTTCAAACTGGAAGACGCTGATTATGTCTTTGGGTCAGCCCAACCTGCAGAACCCCGCGCCGGACTGGATATGTCACCGGCGCTGGCTGATTATTTAGGTATCGACGGCCGAGAAACAGTGTCGTGGCGCTTTGTTGAAGAAAGCGATGTTCCGCCAGGTGAATGGACCAAAATAATCACCCGCAGTAATCCACAGTTTTAATCAAATGTAGACATTACTACTATGACAATTCGGCATTCGCTATTGACCGTGCAACAGGCCGGCGCGCTATACTAAAGAAGGTCATGTGAGTACTGGTGGAGAACCTTTTTACTGACAGGCTAATACAAAACTATAGTCGACATACACACTAGCCGCTTGCCGGCAAAGCGTCCCTGCCGCACTACATATTCAATCGCTACTTCAGGTGGTACAGCAAATAGCAGGCGGTGCTTATTTGTCTCCTTGTAGCTTACTCATAAATCCGCAGCTGACCATCTTTCTTGTTGTCAGTTTTTTATTTACCAAAAAATAAATCGACTCAAATGTCTTAGGAGTAAGAATATGACCAAAACAACATCTATTAACAGTCCAGTAACAATCACCGCAATGGGATTTGGCCGCGATCTGCGCGCTTATCCACGACGCATGGAATATGGTGGCACCACTTACCAATTTCTGGACGCTGGATTACGCACCGTTATCCGTAGCGGCAACGCAATCGCACAAATCCTCACCATGAGCGACGGCGCAAACGACTACCGATTGCGCAGCGACAATCACGGTGGTAGCTGGACGCTACTAAGCATCGATTAGTAGCAAATAGAATAAAAAAGAGGGCCGGGAAGAGGCTCTCTTTTTTATTACGCTGCCACCTCAACAGTATCCCTTGCGTATTTTATTTATTTTCGTCATAATCATGCATAAGCAAATTACACATTAAAGTAGGGGGCATTCGCATCAAACCGTTAACGCTGACACGTTTTTGGCATCGCCGTATCTGCGAGGCGATTATGTTGGTGGCGGCGACTATTTTGGCGCTCTATTTCTGGGCTTTTTTTGCCGATGTCGAAAGTGTCAATGCAGCACTTTTAGTGAGTGATACGGTCGCCATCATGGCGGGTGGAGCGTTGGCTGTTGGTTTTATATCGTATTTATGGGCACCAAAAAAGTATGTCTTTTGGGGGTCATTGATTGCGTTCATTGTCCTCAGCGTCATGACCGCCACGCTTATCCTTAACACTGGTGGTAGCGCCTCGCCGTTCATTGCATTGTGGATGATAGTAGCTGTTTTTGCCGGCGTATTTGGCGTGTACGGATTGCTACCGCTATTTATAGCTGTAACGGCTTATATGGTTTTATTATTCACCGACGGATCACTAACCCGCGAAACAATTATCGCCATCGTCCTTGCTGGCGAACTGCCACTGATTGTCAGTTACTTAATCTGGCACACCAATGCAACCAACGATAACAGTAATGACCGCGCCTACCGCGACCTCGCAAGCGAACTCAGCCAAGTCGCTAACAAGGCCGAGGTAGTCATTAACGCCATCGGCGACGGGGTGATTGCCTTGAATAGCCAAGGCGTCATCCAATTGATTAACCCAGCGGCACAGCAAATTATTGGATGGGGCAAACAAGACGCCCTAGCGCTAAATTATAAATCCGTTTTAAAACTGGTCGATAAAAAAGGCGAGGAACTGACCGCAAGTAATGATCCAGTGTCTGCAACACTCGCGACCAACAAACAAGTCACCACTAATGACCTCAGTCTTTTAACCAATTCCGAAAAGAAAATCCTGGTGTCGGTCATTGTGTCACCAGTAGGACAGTTAGGCGCAGGGGCAATTATCGTCTTTCGGGATATCACAAACGAAAAAAGCGAGGAACGGGCCCAGGCAGAGTTTATCAGTACGGCAAGCCACGAAATGCGTACACCGGTCGCATCGATTGAAGGCTATTTAGGGCTGGCGCTTAACCCCGCAACGGCGACTGTCGACATACGCGCCCGCGACTTTATTAACAAAGCCCATGAATCGGCCCAACACCTAGGCCGATTGTTCCAAGATTTGCTAGATGTCACCAAGGCAGAGGACGGCCGCCTGTCAAATAACCCCAAAGTTGTTGATCTGGTAATGTTCACGCACGATATCATGCAAGGGCTAGAGTCACACGCAAAGGAAAAAGGGCTGCGCATGCTATTTAAACCGCTTCCCGATGGCGAGCAAACGAACGAACGACGCCTAAATCCAGTTTTTTATGTTAACGTTGATAACGATCATCTGCGTGAAGTCATTGGGAATCTGGTTGAAAACGCCATTAAATATACACCGAAAGGTGACGTGACGGTAGATATTACCGGTGACAACGACCATGTCACCATTAGCGTCGCCGATAGCGGCATTGGTATTCCCAAAGAAGACCAGGCACACTTATTCCAAAAGTTTTACAGAGTCGATAACACTGCCACCCGCGAAATTGGCGGCACCGGCCTGGGGCTGTACCTTTGTCGTCGTTTGACCGAGACGATGAACGGACGTATCTGGGCCGAAAGCGAGTACAAACAGGGCAGTACCTTTTATGTCGAACTAGCCCGAACCAGCCACGAAGACGCCATGCGCCTCATCGAAGAAGCGAGCATGCACCAAGAAGATCAGATGTCGAGCGCTACGCAGGTCTACACCTCTGACAATCCTGTCCAAGAACCACCAGCACCGCTACCGCAAAATCTTGCCACCGCGGCGCCACAGCCACAACAACCAGAATATGCCACCCCGCAGCAACAAGCACCTGCCGAGCCGCCTATACCAGCTACGACAGCAACGACACCGCCACAGGTAGCGCCACAGCCGCAACCGCCAGCGACTCAGAACCAAACACCGCCCGCTGTGCCAGCTGCATCACGAGCTCAACCCAATACACCACTCAGCGCAATCGAACAAAACCCGAATCAATATATTCAGGGCCGCGAAAACAACACCACACGACCGCCACAAAATTAAAATGAAAAATAGCCATAAGAGCTATAGCATTTTTTTCGCCTCTTCAGTACAATAGTGATAATATGACCAAAATACTACTGGTAGAAGATGACAAAAGTTTACGTGAAATTTATGGTGTCCGCCTATTGGCCGAAGGATACGATATTGTCTCGGCAGGTGACGGCGAAGAGGCACTTGCAATGGCAATCAAAGAACACCCACAATTGATTGTCAGCGACGTTATGATGCCGAAAATTAGTGGTTTTGATATGCTTGATATCTTGCGTTCGACCACTGAAACAAAAGGTATAAAAGTCATCATGATGACCGCCCTTAGCAGCGAAGACCAACGCGCTCGCGGCGAAGCATTAGGCGCCGACCGCTACCTAGTGAAATCACAGGTAGGCATTGAAGACGTCGTTCGCACCGTGCACGAAGTCCTAGAAGACGCACCGGTCGCCGCGCCATCAGCAGCACAAACATTCAATACACCAGCGCCAAGCGCGCTTCCACGCACCGCACCAGCGCCTGCCGTACCGCCACGTTCGTCAGCCCCAGATCCTACACCTCAACCTGCTGCACCCCAACAACAAGCAGCACCAACGCCTGCACCAAGCTTTACTTCATCATCAGCAGCACCTGCGCCAGGTGGATTACCACAACCAACTGCACCATTTTCTACACCACGCCCTACAAACCTTGGTGATCGAATCATTCATCCCGTATCGTCACAAGAAAAACCTGACCTAGGCAGCCTAATGGATCAAGAGCTAAACCAAACAGCTGATGCGCCATCGATGCCTGCTTCCGTACCGCCACAACCAACCACACCGCCTCAGCCATCTAGCCAGCCTACAGCGCCTACTGCTACGCCCGCACCACAACCAACCGCTCCATCTGCCCAACCAGTACCTAGCGAGCTACACGGAGCCTCGGACATCAACTTTGACGACACACCGCAACCAGCAGCCAATAATCCTCTTGATTCTAGCGCCGAGCAGCCACCACGCGTCTAAGAATGCTATAATTAGGCATTATGACCACAGAACCAGACAAGGCAATTCGCCTTAATAAACATCTTGCCTTGCAACTTGGCATTTCTCGACGCGAAGCCGACGAATATATTGAACGTGGCTACGTAAAAGTGAATGGTATAGTCGTTAATCTGGGCGCTCGTATTGCCAAAACAGACACTATCGTCGTTAACGGCAAACCAGTAGCGACGAATACGTCATTTAAATACCTAGCATTTCACAAACCCACCGGATATGTCTGTTCACGTCGGTCCCAGGGCGATTTACCAACCATTTACGAGCTTTTACCCTCAGAATACCACGAACTAAAGACAGTTGGCCGACTAGATTTTAATAGCTCTGGCATTATTTTGCTGACTAATGATGGCGATTTTACCTATCGGATGACTCATCCGAAATTTGCCAAAACAAAAATATACAAAGTACGTCTGGATCACGATTTAGAACCACTTCATCAACAGATGATTAGCGATTACGGGGTTGAGTTAGAGGACGGCGCTAGTAAAATGATGCTTGAACGTCTGTCCGATACCGATAGAACCGATTGGCAGGTAACCATGAGTGAAGGGCGCAACCGTCAGATTCGCCGTACTTTTGCTAGCCTAGGGTACGAGGTAAAAAAG
>DASSWW010000020.1:0-5217 GCA_035704495.1 Saccharimonadales bacterium (SeqCode) | reverse complement strand
TTCTAATACTGTCCACAATTCATCGACAACTGCCTGATAATCTGCATCGTCGGCGGTCATTTTTTCGGCTTCCACAAAATCCCCCAACTGGTCAACCTGATCAATACATATTTCAATATCACCAATGCGTGCTTTTTGCCTAGTTTTCGTCAAATCAGAATACGGTACAAAATCCATGTGCACGATAATTTTTTCTAACTCGTTGTCGTCCGCTACTTCGGTTTCGTGTTCAATACTATCCATTTGATTAGTAATCGATTTTTTTAGCGTAAAATAATGCTTCGTCGTGTCACCTTTTGTTTCGCTACGAATTCGCAGCCACGGCGCAGTGTTATAATCGATTCCCGCTTCGTCTGGCAGCCCGTACACGCGATCATGCTGAGATACCGGTTCGGATACTTTGCCGCCATTGTTTGTGATGGCTGTAATAATCGCTTGTCGGTCAGTAATTGTTGCTTTGACTTCGATTTCTCTCATAAACGCACACCTTCGCGGGCTTTGTTTGCCCATTCATCAGCTAGTTCGTTACCAGGGTCGTTATTGTGTCCACGAACCCAAATAAGTGTCGCGTTTGACTGGCCATAAAGCGGATAGACTTCTTGGACGATGTCTAAATTTTTAATCTCGCCGCCTTTCTTTTTCCAGCCCTTTGCTTCCCAGCCTGGCGCCCACTTGGTAATCACATTAATCCAAAATTCGCTGTCAGTGTAAATCTGGCAAGTTTCGCCTTTGGCGTCAGTCAGCGCAGCAATCAAGGCTTTGCCTTCCATGCGTATGTTTGTCGTGTTTGGTTCTAGCCCAAGTACGGCCGGTTGCATATCGCGAATCACCGCAAATCCGCCTGGTCCTGGATTGGGGCTGGCACTGCCGTCTGTATAGTAAGTAATCATTCTATTTAGTATACCAGTTACTGGCTGACGATACATAGAAGATGCTGCTGCTCGCGGACATGATTACACCCCCGATTAGTATCAGGGGTGAATCCGAGTAGTTGTTACACATGCGCTGGAACTGATTGCTTCTTTGCTTTCGGAGGCGGGAGGTAGGGTGTGCACTCTTGCTTCACCTTCTCGAACTCCTTGTCGCTGAGCTGTTTGTGGTTGTACCACAACTCGAACGCAGCACGCTGCACATCTATTGCAACAGCAGTCATGCGATCTCGTCCTAGGTAGGTGCCAGCAAGGATTTTCCTTTCCTCTTGCAGTTTCAGTATCAGAACATCAGGCTTGTAAATTGTAGGGTCGCCAATCATGACAATCAACTTCTTTCCAATATAGTAGGGTCTAGCTCGGAATGTGCTAATAATAGCACATATTATAACATTATGCAAGTGCTTAATAGCTACTCAACTATTTCAACACCATTCCAAAATGCGACATAATTTGTGAAATCTTTTTTGACGCGTTCTATCGATCCGTCCATTGGATGCGGATAATACCAGGCGCCAAACTCATTCGTTTTACCGTCGACGACAATATCATAATAATATGCTTCGCCTTTCCAAAAACAAGTTGTTCGATGATCGCTATCTTGATACAACTCTTTTTTAATACTTCCTGGCGGAAAGTACCAATTCCCCTCGATGCGAATTAAATTCTCCGTTGGCGCTTCGGCAATAACCGTGTTGTTCCAAATTGCTTTCATATGTTCTCCTTTTAACTCCATTATGGCAGATTTTGGCCACCAGTGACACAATTTAATTTTGCAATAAAACATGCAAAATTAATCACAAACGTCCATACTATATTCATGAGGATTTACACTATCGGCCACTCCACTCGCCCTATCGATGAATTTGTCGAATTATTAAAAACGAATGATGTTACGCAACTAATAGATATTCGTACCATCCCAAAATCCCGGCACAATCCACAGTTTGCACAAGATAATCTGCAACAAACTTTACCCGCATCTGA
Organism: Saccharimonadales bacterium (SeqCode); assembly: GCA_035704495.1. Taxonomy (GTDB): domain Bacteria; phylum Patescibacteriota; class Saccharimonadia; order Saccharimonadales; family Saccharimonadaceae; genus UBA6022. Next base: position 3,301 of record DASSWW010000020.1, on the reverse strand, counting down.
TATTGAATACCGTTATATGAAAAATCTAGGCGGTCTACGTCCTACCAGCAAAGATTCGATAAATTGCGAGTGGCGCAATAAATCTTTTCGAGGTTATGCCGATTATATGCAAACCCCAGACTTTGCCCAGACGATCGACGAATTAATTAGCTACGCCGCAAATAAAACCACCGCTATCATGTGTGCTGAAGCTGTGCCGTGGCGTTGCCATCGTAGTTTAGTCGGAGACGCGTTAGTGGTGCGTGACATCGAAGTCATCGACATGATGAGCCTAACAAGCAATACACCACATACCTTGACGTCATTTGCGGCCGTCGACGGAACGCGCGTGTACTATCCGCCCACCGGAACATCAGACACGTCAAAGTAACGCTGGCTGTTCCTCATCATCATCGCCTATTTCTAACGATGCGATTGCTGGCAAGGCCCGGCTAGTGATTCCTTGCAGGTCGCCGTACATGCCAATCGTACTATCAATGACGGTTCGAATCGCTTTTTCTTGATGCGTTTCGTAAAATTACTGCCAAGTAATTATACGGCTTGACTACAAATGATTTCAGTGGTATTTTAAAGATATATGAGTAACGAACATACCTATTCCCCACTTAGTTACTACCCATCTAGCCATGAGAATATTCAAGATGCCGACCAGCGACTGCTTGCCGAACGTCTTGCGCAACGCCGTGAAGCAGCCGTAGACGATCTTGGCCGAGTTGGCATGCTCTTCGCTACTGGTGGCGTTTTAGAAACAGCAAATACTTCTCGTCAAGAAACACACGAATCTGAACCTGTCGTTACCGACAAAGTTCGTGACGCTTTTGCCCGCACATCACTTGGTGAGCTAATCGCTCGCGACGATCCACGTCTAACCATCAACGAAAAATCCGTCCTCGGCCACGCTGCCTAAGCTAATCAATCTTTCGTTACGAAATCTCACACAATTTGACGTGTTGTATTAGATACTATATAATTACACTATGAAACGTCGACCAGATAACACCGGTCACAACTCTCCTCGCGGTATTCATATTCACGCCGATGAAACACTTAGTAAAGATCCGGAAACCATCGCCATTGATTCGCCGCTGCGTCATATGTCGACTGTCGAAGCCTTGACCAACCTAACTGCCGTCAAACATGCAAAAGATATTGGCAAAAGTGGGCCCAGCAACGCCGCTGGTTCGCGCGAAGCAAACAAAGACGATGCTGACTTTAATAAATATAATGTGTTCTTTCCTCGTGACGGTCACGTTGTGGCTGAACTTATTTTTGATTTACACCCCGAACTGACTCGCACGACAGTTATTGCTTCGTTCGAAAAAATGGGTGTGATTGATAACTATACCAATCCAACCAAACCATTCGACGAACAAGAAATCGGTAAAATTCCGCACGAAATCCGCAGTCCCGATGATCCGCTAGCGATCAATCTGACCGAAAAAAAGAATTGGGGGTGGCCGTACTATGGCGCCATTGATACGACAGGTAAAAACATTATTGCCATTAGCCGCCTAGTGAATCACCCAGATTACGGTACTGATTTTCTGGACGAAACGTACAAGGGTCGTGACGACAAGACGCACGCAGTTTTACATGGATTAGAACAAAATATCGCTTGGTTAACTGGACGTATGGATAAAAATCCCGAAGGTTTGGTCGAATCGCTCGCCAAAAATCCCCTGCACCACGCCAACCAAACATGGGCTGATTCGCCCGAAGCATTTCATCATGCCGATGGCAGTTGGGCGGAACATCACCCCGAATCCAATCTGGGCGTCGCTGCCGTAGAACAACAAGCCGAAGCATACGATGCCCTATTAGGTGCAGCGACTATCTATGAAACGCTTGGTCGGACTGACGAAGCGTCGGTGCTGCGCAAACGTGCGCGCAAATTACAAACAGTCGTGCTGGATAAATTTTGGGTAACCGACAAAAAACATAATGGTGGTTATTTTGCCCGTGGCACCGATCGCGATACTGATGGTCACTTACGGCCGCTCGCAATCCGGTCGTCCGACATGGGTCACCTGCTTAATTCGGGCATTCTTGACGATACAGACGATCCAAAACAAACCAATGAAATTGCGCATAAACGCAGGGCGGTTATACAAAACCTTTTCTCGCCAGAAATGCTCTGCCCTAGTGGTATTCGCACCTTATCTAGCGACTCGCTGCGCTATAGCGACGACCGTTATCACAACGGTAATTCGTGGCCATGGACGTCGTATTATATTGCCAAAGGATTAGACCGGCACGGGTATCATGGACTTTCGCACGAACTAAAAAAACGCGTCTGGGATAACTACAACGAGACAAAACTACTCGGCGAGTACGCTAGTGGCAGCTCCGACCCTGACCATCGGTTAATTAATCAAAAAGTCACCGTGCACAATGAAAGTCTAACGACTGACACAGAATATCCCGTATCTCAGCCAGCCCAAGAAATCCAAGCCTGGACTGCAGCAGCTATTTATGCCATAAAACGCGAATACTCGAACGTAGTTGCTCGTAAACTTGGTGGGCTTTATCTAAATAAAAGCTCTGTGAATCTGCATACGAACACTGGTAATAACAAAAAAACTGCCTTTGAGACAGCTGTTTTGCGCACGATTCGCCAGTAGCACCGTTCGACTATTTTCGACTACGTTATACGTCTTTTACACCATAGTTTTCTGGGTGAAGTGTTTCGACACTGTACGTGCCGTCGGATTCTTGATTATATTCAATCCGATAGTCGGCGCGGAAGTAATCGCCACTGCTGACTAATTTATAATGAACATTTGCTTTGTGCTCGTAATCGTTCGTCGGTGCTGGCCCCTTGTATAACACTACTTCGTGCGATTGTTGCGGACGTAATCGCCGGTCAACATCAACATTATCACCCATCACTTCTATTTTCTCTATTTCAATCTCTGCATCAGACGCATTAGTTACCCACGCACGCACATCTATCCTAGGACCGTTACGGTACGTTTTGCAGTGTTCAATTCGTATCGCTGGAATGATTTTTCGGCCATTACCGTCGACTGGTGTTTTATTTGGATCTTGTGACACCGGTGGAGCAGTTTGATTGGTTGAATCCTGCGTATTTGGTTCGGTCGGCGTTTCAAATACTGGTTTTCCTTGTGCCATTTTTCCTAACGCTTGCCAAAATCCCATAATACTCCCCTTTCGTTCATCTATATATTTATTATCGCTTATTTGTGGTAAAAAAATCAATATCGTGCAAATGCGCCTTGGGGTCCAAACTATACGCCATACTTCCAACCTGTACCACTATGAATCCAGTCGCCCATAAAAT
>DASSWW010000015.1:0-10032 GCA_035704495.1 Saccharimonadales bacterium (SeqCode) | reverse complement strand
GTGCCGTTAAACTGCCCTGTGCGCTCTAGTGCGATGATATCAAGTGGTTCTTCAACTACCGCAATTAGTTGTTTGTTGCGGTTTGAGTCGCTATACAGCGGAGATATGTCCTCGTCGGCATCAATCAGCGCAAAAGTCACTGGACAGGTCTTGACGCCGCTATGCAACGTGGCGATAGTTGATGCTAATTTGTTAACAGTATGACTATCGCTGCGCAGCAAAAAGTAAGCGTACCGTTCGGCAGTTCGTGCACCTACACCAGGTAAACGCCCAAGTTCGTCAATCGCCTTTAGTAGTGCGGCGGGAAGTAGCTGCGTCAAAGTAAGCCTTACAGCCCAAGGTTGCCAAGGCCGCCCATGAGTGGCTTCATTTTTTCTGCAGCAACTTCTTGTGCTTTGGCGAGACCGTCACGTACCGCGATTTCAATCCAGTGCTCTAGCTCGGAAATGTCATCTAAGTCGACTTGTTCTGGATCGATCTTGACACTTTTAATCTTTAATTCACCGTTAATCTGTACGACAACCGCGCCGTCACCAGCCTCGACTTCAATAATTTCTTTCGATAAGTCTTTTTGTGCCTTACGTAAATCGTTTAACATCTTCATTTTATCTAATGCCATAGCTGTCTCCTCTGCCTTGTTTATCCTATTAGTATACGTTATTTTTGGTCAGTTTTATAGACGTAAAAACGGTCGGCATTTGCCCAGCTGCCGTCGGTAACGACTTTGCTTGGCGTGATGTCAAAACTGCGGGTATTGTAGACAGCATGGCTCACAATAGTTGTCGCTGGCCAGTCAGCTGGCTGTTCGGTCATAACTGTGACATTGTTGTGGTGGCGAGCAACAACTTTGTAAAACGCCGCTTCGTTTTCGCTCACGATAATCGCTGTTTTTGCCCGGTCGTCGTTTTGTAGCTGGTCGGTAATCAGGCGTAGGTCATTTGAAAAGTTACCGGCCGTTTCAGGGTCGTACGAATAACCGTACATATACCGCCCTACACCAGACAAAAACATACCACCGACAAGGATAGTCAGCGGAATAAGCCCGGCGATGCGTGCGTACGGATTTTTAGGGAATAGTTGGTACCAACTGCGAAGCAAAGTATCAATTCCCATCGCCATCAGCAACATAGCGGGTACGAAAGTAATGGTGGTCAAACCAGGGCTAATCAGCAGTACTGGCGTTAACAAAATAACCCACGCACTAATAATATAACTACGCGCAGTATAGTTGGTGGTAAATAAACGAATAATACCTAACACAATCAGAACCATCGATCCTAGTCCATAAACGGGCGTCATAAGTGTGCCACTACCCGGTGTCGTAAATCCAAAATATTGGTTGAGCAAGTGAATCCCATTAGTTATTAAGTTCGGCAATACGTCAGGCACGCCAAGCAGCGCCATACCGATTGATGGTTCGAGAACGATAGCGTAAATGAGAGGCGCGATTAGTAGCAACGCGCACAAAATAGCAATGGTGACTTTCGCTTTGGATTTGATGACCTGTCGCACCAAAAAACGTAGGTGCGGATGTAATACGATCGCACTAGCGAGCGCTACTAAAATGTAAATACTTAGTGGCGTGTATAAACTAAGGGCAGCGATACTAAATAGTGTGATTTTCCAAAAGTGCATATGTTTGGCACCGCGTGATATCATCATTGCCGCGACAAGCAGCCATACCGACCAAAAGATATAGACAATACTAGGCGTGCCGCTTTGAGCAACAAACAAGAATTGTCCGGTAGTAATAACCAGAATGGTCGTTAAAATGGCGACGTTACGACGAAACCACATTTGCAGTAACAAAATCATGCCAAAAACCGACAAACCGCCTAATAACAACGACGGCAGTTTGACACTAAAATGGTTGACGCCTAATAATTCGGTGCTGGCGCGCTGTAGTAGGTTGTACGGCAGGTTGATGATAGACGCAGGATCAAACGAATCGAATGATTTGATCGATAGATTACTGCTACTGACAACAGAATTTACTTCTGCCTGGCTGATACCACCAGGAATAAATAATCCCGCAATCAAAAGTAGTGCGACGATTGTCAGCCCAATAATGCCGTAGCCAATTAGGTAACGCCAGCGATACAGCAGATAATCTGTTACTTTTTTGCCCATAAATTACTTACGATTATAACACGACGAAGTGAGAGTATCGAAAAAGCTCGCTGTTTCGATATCGAACGAGAGCAGTTACGTTTAGTAATAGTATGATTAACCATCGTGCCGTTTGTCGAGTGACATAAAGCGCAGGCGTTCTGGGTGGAAGTATAACTCGACTTTACCAGTCGGACCATTACGATGTTTGGCGATAATCAAATCCGTAATGTTTTCGCGCTCTGTTTCTGGGTTATAGTAAGCTTCGCGGTAAATAAACATGACGATGTCGGCATCTTGCTCGATTGATCCTGATTCACGCAAATCGGCAAGTTGTGGAATTTGTGGGCTACGCGATTCGACCGAACGTGATAGCTGTGATAGCGCGATAACGGGTACATTTAATTCGCGAGCGATCAGCTTTAATCCACGAGATATTTCGCTGACTTCCTGAACGCGGTTACCGTTGTCACGGCCACTTCCCTGCATCAGCTGCAAGTAGTCGACAATAATCAGTCCGATTGGCTGTTCATGAGCGATACGACGCGCTTTAGTGCGCATTTCTAATACGGATACACCCGGCGTATCGTCGATGTAAATCGGCGCTTCGGCCATTTCGCCCATTGCGTCGGATATCTTTGAAAAATCGTCGTCGGACAAATTACCAGTACGGATATTCCAGGCATTAACGCCAGACGCATCTGACAGCATACGGTCAACTAACTGTTCTTTACTCATCTCTAGGCTGAAAAACAGAACGGGTTGTTTGGCGACAGTGGCAACATTATACGCTAAATTAGTAACGAGCGTCGTTTTACCCATAGCCGGGCGGGCAGCTAGAATGATAAGGTCAGAGCGCTGCAATCCGGCAGTCATGTTGTCCAGGTCACGGTACCCAGTCCGTACGCCGCGTAGCGCGCCTTTGTTGCGATGGAGTTCTTCCATGCGGTCAAAGCTTTCATTTAGAATACTTTCGATACTAACCAAATCTTGTTTAAGTGTTTGATCGCTAACGCTAAATAATTCGGCTTCAGCTTTTTCAAGTAATTCCTGCAAGCCATTGTCTTCGTCGTAGCCTAGTTCGCTAATTTCGGCGCTGGCTTTAATTAGACGACGACGCACCGCTTTTAGCGCCACCATTTCGGCGTAGGCTTCGGCATGAGCGGCAGTCGGGACGTAATTGGTTAGTTCGGTCAAATATGCCGATCCGCCAATAACATCTAAATCGTCCTTTTTCTTTAATTCATCAGTCAGTGTCAATAAATCGACTGGTTTGTGACGTTCGTATAGACGCATCATGCCGCTATAGATTGCCGCGTGACGTTTGTCGTAAAAATCTTTTGCGTTGACGTGCTCGCTAATATCGGCAAGCGTTTCTTCGTCAATTAAAACAGCACCGAGTAAACTTTTCTCGGCGTCGAGGTTTTGTGGCGGTATTTTACCGGCTGCTACTTCTTTGGTTGCCATATCTATTCCCAGTATACAGGCTATTCGCCAACACTCACTTCTTCTCCTCCACCCATAATAGCAGCTACTGCCGCAGCAGTGCTATCTTTTGGCGGCGGTGGCGTGCCAATCGTTTCAATCATCAGTTCTCCGGCGCCTATATTTGTCAGTGCATCAATCAGATTAATGCGGTGTTTGCTGTCGTCAAGTTTCTTTTTCCAGAATGACGTGCCAGTGTATAACGTTAACGTGTTGCCTGATTGGTGGTGATGGCACTTTGTTAGCACGCTATAAATTGCGACATAATTGCTGCGGGTGTAGTCGATTAGTTTTTCCCAATCAATGGCGGTCGTTTCGACCTGAGATTTTTGCTTTTTAGGCGGGGTGCTATTTAAGGTTTTTACTTTAGTTTTTGCTGGCGAAGAAGTCGCGGGTTGTGGCGCATTCGTCTGTGCTTTGGGGGTTGGTGGATATGACGGTTTCGCTTTTGTCGCTTGTTTTTCCAGTTCGGCCAGTGGCGCACTGACGACTGGCGAAGCGGCAGAAAGCGCAGCGGATTTTGTTTTTGGAACGGCATGCGCAGCTAATGTCGTCAGTAGTTTGATGTGAGGCTGCGATGACTTGGCAACATCTAGTAGTTGATCGAGCAGCTGAATAAGTTGTGGTTTTTCGGCAATACGCAGTCGCACCGCATGAATTAATTGGCTGGTAATAATCGTTGGTTGGATGCCATTTTTATCGCTGTCATCAAGTAATGTTACGATTGCCTTTAGGTCTTTTGCTTCGTAGGCGGTAATTAGTTGTTCGATAAAAGCGTCTGGTGCTAGTCCAAGCGACTGTTCGATAAGCTTGCGCGTGATGACCGTATCGTCATCTGCTAAACCGCGCAGCTGATCAAGCAGGCTGATACTATCACGGAAGCTGCCATCGCCATGCACGGCAATTAATTCTAGCGCATCGTCGTCGATAGTAATTTTTTCTTTTTGCGCGATGCTTTTTAGGTGAATGGCTGCGTCATTTGGTGTAATGGAACGAAAGCTATATCGCTGCGTTCGGCTAATAATAGTCGCTGGTAATTTGTCGGCGTCGGTTGTCGCCAAAATGAACACGACGTGCGCTGGTGGCTCTTCTAGAGTTTTTAATAATGCATTAAAGGCTTGCTTGGACAGCATATGAACCTCGTCGATGATATACACTTTTTTGTTGGCTGAAACTGGCGCAATTTGTACTTTTTCACGCAAATCTCGCACGTCTTCCACGCCGTTATTACTAGCCGCGTCTATTTCGATGATGTCCAGGTTAGTTGCATTTTCGTCATACGGTAACTTGTTAATTTCGTACGCTAAAATACGCGCAATCGACGTTTTACCGACGCCACGTGGACCAGTTAATAGATAGGCATGCGCTACTCGACCTTTTGCTAGCGAGCGTCGCAAAACATCTGTCACGTGTGTCTGCCCGATAACTTCATCGAGTGATTTACTACGGTATTTTCGATACAATGCTTTTGACACTATTTGTTTCCCTCATCTTTTTCTGTTTCTATTGTACGCTGATTTTGGTTAAAAGCCCGTTGTTGTTTTTATCAAATTGCAGATTTGTGGGTTAAAAAAGTGATGTCTGACGAGCTGGTAAATCAATAGTTATTTCGTCGTTCGTGAGTGCAACTTTATAACCAATGTATTTTTTAAGCGGCAAAAACAGCGTCGCGTCGTGTTGCTGACAAAAAAGCACTGACCCAAGTAGCCCGCTTGCCTCACCAGAAATACAATGTCGATCTGACATATCGTAGGTATCTGTTAGTGGCGGGGCGTTATTTGGAAAATACATAGTATCAAGGTATACAACGTCGTTTCCGGTAAATGTGCTGCCAACCGCTGCTTCTATTGTTTGTTTCATTGTATGTAATTCATTTTTTGCTGCTTTTTTGTCGTATGGTTGCTTAAAAAGTTCTATTTTCTTGCGTTGCTGAATCGTTTCTACGGCCGTAGATAGTGTAGCGATGCGTGCTTCATATTGTCTGGCGATATGTGCAGATGGTAGCTGGTCAAGCACTAGTGCGCTGCGCGCGCCTTGTTCTAACAGCCGGCTGTTGCCACGTTTTGCATGCGATATGCCGACTTTTATGACGCCTGGGCCAAAGTGTGCCAAATACAGAATGTGTGGTTCTAGGTTGCGCGCTTCTTGCTGAGACGATACGGACGCCGCGTGATAAAAAGCCGGGTTAAATCCGGTTCTTTTTTGACATGCGGCGCACTGCTCGTACTTTACTTCTACTGTGTGGCTTTCTGGACACACGAAACGTTGCCCGCTGGCCATATCTCGCCACCCAATGCAGAACCGCGTCGTCATATCAAACCGTAGGGTTACTACCTGCGCAAGTGGCTGCAAGTCAATAAACTCATCAGATTGCTGTAGCGTGAGCGTCGGCTCTTCCCTACGCGAGAATCCAACGTTTGTGAATAAATACTCACCCGCTTCCGCTATTTTTTTATCGGTCATCTGCTTAATTGTAGCAGAAACTAGTCGCAACAGATGGGGCAAGTAGCTCCCGCTACTTGCAATTAAATAGGTATAGTGGTATAATACATTTTAACGAATCACTGTAAAAGTGTGTTCGACATGTACCTTTCCATTTCTACCTAGGAGGAGTGATGAAATATTCGCTATACCTTGCAGTTGCACACGCTATGGCGATTTTTTCGCTACTGCTCCCCGGAACAGTGGTTGATACGACCATACCGACAACTGCGTCAATCAATGTCGCAACATTAGATGGTGACGAGTGTAGTCATGCACCGGATTTATATTTCGGTGAGGCATGCGCTTACCACGACAAATGTTACTACAACTCTTGGGCAGAACGTGCCAAGTGCGATAAATGGTTTCTTGACGATATGCTGTCCGCATGTCAGGAACTACCACTACGGCCCGCTGCCTTTTGCGGAACGCAAGCGTTTATGTATTACCTCGTCGTACGGGTCTATGGAGGAAGCTACTATAGTTTTTCCGATCGGTCCCCTGGACGGTATCAGTGTGTTGAATGGCTGACAGAAAAAGGAAAGAGGCAAAGCCTCGACTTTCATGTGATTAAGTTCACGTGAGAGTCGAGGCTCTTTTTTTATTCTAAGAGGTGTCTTTAAACAGCTATAGAGCGGCTTCAACAGCGGCCCAGGTGGCTTCTGGATTGTCTTCGGGGATAACAATTGTTACTTGATCACCAATGCTAATACGGAAGTACGTCACGCTCGCAAGGAGTATACGGTATTCACGACCATTCGTTTCGACGTAATAGGCGCCATCGTGCTGGACAAGTGTACCGATGATTTGGCGGCGTTCTGTCGGTCCTATTTGTTTATAAATAAATCCACCATCGTCAGCGATTGTTAGTTTCAAAATGTCACCCTCCACCAGTTTAGATTTGCTGGCGTAGTTGGCTGGTACTGGGTAGCTTTTGCCATCTGGACCAATCATAATTTGGCCGTCAAAGACGCCTTCAACGATTTTGCCACTGACGTCTTCTTGGCTGTTACGTGGCGTGACGATATGATCGTCATCACCGATAATACTGATGAGTAGTTCTTTGGCGGCGGCTAGATTTGTTTCTGCCTCTTGGATCAACGAACGCAATCGTTTCACCTGTTTTTCTGGTAATTCAGACATGGTAACTCGCAATTTCCTTTTTGTCTTTTTTTGTAGTGATATTACCCCTATATATAACAGCCGGATTGCGTTATGTCAATGTTTAGCAGACGTAGATATTGTTTTCCACAATGTTTTTAGAGGTCGGTTTAAAAGCGTTGTTAATTTTGTTCTTGTAATCAAAAACCGCTCTGGTATAAGAGCGGTTTTAAACGATTGGTTAACGATTGGTCGAATAATGGAATTAGCTAAGTTCGACAGTCGCGCCAGCTTCTTCAAGCTGTTTTTTAGCGGCTTCTGCGTCGTCTTTAGTAACTTTTTCTTTGATTGCACTTGGAACGTTGTCGACAAGGCCTTTTGCTTCACCAAGACCAAGTCCGGTGATTTCTTTAACAGCTTTGATGACGGCAACTTTGCTTGCGCCAGCGTCGTTCAGCGTGACAGTAAATTCTGTCTTTTCGTCTTCGGCAGCAGCAGCTTCACCGGCAGGTGCAGCAACAGCGACAGCAGGTGCAGCAGCGCTAACGCCCCACTCGTCTTCTAGGTGTTTTACGATTTGGCTCAGCTCTAGTGCTGAGAGTTTGTTGAGTTCATCAACGATTTTTTTCTGACCAGCGGTCAGCTTGATTTCGGTATCAGCCATTGTGATATCTCCTTTATATTAAAAATTTAAAATGGTTACAAAATTAAAGTGCTTCGGCACGCTGTGACAAAACTTGTGCAAAGCCACGCTGTGCGCCATTTGCAACGCCCAAGAACTGAGTAAGTGGTGCGGCGATAACGCTGACAACCTGACCGCGGAGTTGATCCTTGGTTGGTAGGTTGGCGAGCGCGTTAACAGTAGCGGTATCTAATGAGTTACCTGTACCGTCAAAGCCTGCAACTAATTTCAGTTGTGGGTGTTTTTTACCAAAGGCAGCCAGTACCTGGGCTGGTGCAACTTCGTCTTCGCTTGAAAAAGCGTATAAAAGTTGACCGGTCAGCAAACTGGTGTCGGCTTTTGCAAATTTATCATTCTGTGTCAGCGCAACGCGTACCAAGCGGTTTTTGACCACTTTAATAACAATGTTGTTCTCGCGGGCAGCAGCACGAAGTTCTTGCATCTCGGCCACACTGATACCAGTGTAGGCGGCACCAACAGCGCCTTTTGCATCTGCGAATAGATCAGCTAATTCTGTAACCAAAGTGTTCTTTTTATCGCGGGTAATTGCCATAAAAGTCCTTTCGTTTTAGTTATATTCGACCAAATTGTCAACGTACTGGTAATGAGAGTTTCAAGACAAAATAAAAAGTCTTTGATTCTCGCACTACCAAAGACTTATACATGATGAAATATGTTTATTTACATCCTCGGTAGCTGATTAAGTGATTGCTCACCGCTACTGTCTCTGGCAATGTCTGTTGGTAAGTATAGCAGCCCGTGCGTGAAAATGTCAATAATACATCGTGAAAATAATTACAAAGTTGCACATACTAATAATATATATTATAATAGTAAATTGTTTACCACAGCGGTAGACACTCAACGAGAGGATGAGTGGCATGACGCAACTTACCACAGAAGAAAGCCGTCAGCAAGAGACTGACTACGCTCACGAGATACAAACGCTCGTAGGTGACGTGTTTTTTGCTCAGAAGTACGGCGGCCTGAACGATAGTCGATTGACGGCAGTCGCAGATCGTTTACGTGACCTTTCTGAAACGTATGCGGCTCCCACTTTTGATGTGGGTAAATCAGCATTTCAGGTGGCGCACGAAAACCTGTTATCCGGGATACGTGACCGCATTGGTAACGACGAGGAAAGTGAGCCTTTGCGAGAGCAGTTGGATCATACCTTGCTGCTACACGCGTTAACCCCCGAAGGTTTACGGGACAAATCCGTGTAGTCCTTTTCTTCTCTTTTGGGGACGAGCTGGCATTCATTTGCCGCTCGTCCCCTATTTAAATTGCTTACGTTATAGACAATACGGTTAAAATGTTATACTGATACTGTATGTCCGAACACTTTCCTAATGAACAATTTGAAATTTATGGCGAGGTTGAACCGTCATCTCCTTTTGTTGATGTTGACCGCACGACGTTCGAAGGTATTTTTGAAAATGATTTGGTAATCAGTAAACAACCGTACGAAATGAACGAGTTTTCGCCTACTCCTTTGGATCCATTTCATCTGATGCATAACGGAGGTGTTGGGTATTTTGTTGGTGCAAGTGTATTGATGGAGCAGCGCCTGCACGAAGCCGCCGAGAATGCGGATTTACCACAGCCACTCGAAGAAATTATCGTTAACGAAATTATCTACGAACATCATCATCGCAGCCAAAAAAATAACCTAGCGATGCGTCAGTTACGTGAAGCGTTTCGTGGTGTTCCTGTCGGGGACATTGATCCGCAGACGGTAGAACTTATTTTGCGTGCTCGATCTGCAACGGCTGATATTTATGAATCTGCATCACTACTTGCATCGGTACCAGAAATGGAAGCGATTGAAGTGATGAAATATACTGCACCGCTCGATGAACGAGGCCTCACATTTGCACACGCGAAATTTATCTATAACACGCGACGAACGAATGATACGATGGAAGATTTTCAGATAGATAATATGATGCAGTCAAATACTCAGGCACGAGCAATCTCGAATACAAATACCGATTCTCGCATTATTGTTACAAAGCGCAAAGAAGCAGATTTGACTGTCAAAGGACAAAAACTCGAACTCATCGGACGTTATAATTATATCGTCATTGACCCTACGATCAATCTGACTGGAGTCAGGCCAAATCTGGTTAAACTAGGCGGAAATACTGTTAATCGTCAGCCGATTGATATGA
>DASSWW010000060.1:0-32095 GCA_035704495.1 Saccharimonadales bacterium (SeqCode) | reverse complement strand
GTCAAATTAGGATTGAATACCAAATCAGGGTCGACTTCTAGTCGGCTACCTAACCCGGTACAAACAGGGCAAGCGCCTTGCGGAGCATTAAAGCTAAATAGGCGCGGTTCAAGTTCGGGAATATCTTCGTTGGGATGATCGATACAAGCGTAGCGTTGGCTGAATGTCGTTACCTCATTTGTTTCGGCATCTAATAGTTCGACCACACCTTCGGCAATTTCGAGTGCCTGTTCGACAGACTGAGTAACACGTCCAATCATATCATCACTCATCGCAATACGATCAACGACTATTTCGATATCGTGTTTATACGTTTTTGCAAGGTCGGGAAATTCATCAAGTGAATACACTACGCCGTCAACGCGTGCACGCGCAAAACCTAAACGGCGATATTGTTCGGGAACATGTGCAAACTCACCCTTTTTACTTTTAACAATTGGTGCCAATATCATCAGCTTGGTACCGCTTTTTATTTTCATGACTTCATCGATAATGGCCTGTGGCGTACGGCGCGATACTTCTTTGCCACATACCGGACAATGTGGCACACCAATGCGAGCAAATAATAAACGTAGATAATCATAAATTTCAGTAACCGTTGCTACAGTACTGCGCGGATTACGACTGGTTGATTTTTGGTCGATAGAAATTGCGGGCGATAGGCCTTCGATTGAATCGACGTCAGGTTTGTCCATAATCCCCAGGAATTGTCGGGCGTAACTTGACAGGCTTTCAACGTAGCGACGTTGACCTTCGGCATAAATCGTATCAAATGCCAGGCTTGATTTACCACTCCCTGACAGTCCAGTAATCACCACTAATTTATCGCGCGGAATCTCCACATCGATGTTTTTGAGGTTGTGCTCCCTGGCACCTGTAACACGTATAAACTCCGGCATAACGACTAATTATAGCATGTTTCACTATACTTTTTCTAGTACCCAGAAATTGAAAACGCCCCGGCTCCTCATGCTACTTTCGTGACATCAAGAACCGGGGCGCATATTTTTAACACTTTTTACTGAACCTTTGGAAAACACTTCCTGCTGGTAACAAAATAATCCTCATCGTCCGGAAAACCGGCGCTCACTATTTTATTTTTTACCCACAGCGTGTCATCCATGAGTTGTCTTGCTACTGTCGGCGATAGTTTGTAAATTTCTACCGCTTCATTATTTAGCCCGTTAGCCGCGCGAAAATCTTGAAATGCGTCATTCGAGACAGCAACCAACAATCCCCCACCGGCGGTTAACGCCCCCTCCACTATGAACGATTTACCGTTTGTGGCAATATATGCCGGGTAATCAAAATCAACGACCGGCACTTTTTCCGGATTTTTGATTTGGCATGCATCGCCTAACGATTGTCGGATTTTAACCAACTTGTCAATCCGTTCGAAATGTTCCTGGAGTGGATGATTTGACGGCACCTTACCATGCGACGGTGCGACATTGCGTGCAACTGGCTCCTCGCTCGTTCTTTGTGCAGATTGCGAAGGTGGTTCGTTCGCACAACCAGTTGTAAGTAATGTGCCAAACATAACAAACACAATAAATAACGTACGCATAACTGCTCCTCAGTTTCGATTGTACAATGTAAAAATATGCAAAAACTAAAGGCACCTGACCTTCAGCTTTCTTAGCGAGATCATGTACTTTTAGTCTAATATGTACACTTTATAACAAATATGGTGTAATGTCAATCAACACTACGAGTCGCTATCTTGGTCTGACGTATCGCTAGGAATAATGCTCTCTGCCCACAGTTGCATTTCTTGTAGAATAAACTGCTTATTGTCGTCTGGGTTCGTTGCAGCGATTTTGTGTAATGATTTCATAAACTGCGGCAACTGGCCATTGATACGTTGAGCGCGCCATTCTTCCCAAGCGTGTGATTCATCCTGGCTAAGGCTTTTTGGATAGTTGCGAGCTTTATAGTGGAGTAGTAGTGGCGTCAGACGTTCGTCGGTAAAATCGGGATGAAAGTCGGCCAGTTGGCGCGCATCGGCATTGCGGACTGTTTCGATTCGTAGGCGGTCACGGTCTTGCACGAAACCGTCGTACAACTGTGCTTCTGGCGCGTCTGCTTTTTTAAACTCTGGCCGCTGCTCGAACATGCTGCGAATATTTTCAGCAAAGTGCGGCGCTGATAGCAAAGCTGCTTTGTGTTTTTCAATTGTCTCGATATCTAGTTGCACCTTTTTCCAACCATCGGCTTGCTCTAGTACACCTAGTGGCGCTACGGCAGGTGACTTATTGTAGTGCAACTCTTTGACTGGTATTTTCATAAAGCCATCGGCTTGGCGTTCTTCCCAGGTAGCGTACAGTTTGTCTTTTAATTCGCTAACCGACAAGCCGACAAAGGGCGTCGGATCGTGACGCAAATCATAGACGACGACGGTGCTATTTTTACCAGATGTCAATGGAAACGCCACCGTCGCTTTATTAAACTCAGCATCATAGCGGCCGCTTACATACACAAACGGCTGTTTGTTATCCAAATTAATCAGCTTTTTCACTTCGTTTTTGTCGCGCAGTTTTAACAGATATTCATACAGTTGCGGTTGTTTGGCTTTGATTAATCCGGTCACAGCAATCAGAGCTTCGACGTCACTTAACGCGTCGTGTGCTTTAAAATGATCGATACCATTTATTTTTGATAGTAATTCTAATTTGTTAACCGCTTTGCCGTCCACCACTGGCCATTCAATACCTTCGGGACGCAGCGCACGCGTCATGCGCGTCACGTCTAATAAATCCCAGCGAGAACGGCCGTCTTTCCAGGCCCATTCATACGGATCATGAAATGTTCGCCAAAATAAATGACGAATAAACTCGTCATCAAAGCGAATACTATTAAAGCCAACGGTAATAGTATCTGGTGTAAAAACTTCGTCCATTAGTAATTTTGCAAACTCAGCCTCGGTATAGCCATCGGCTTGTGTCTGCTGCGGAGTGATTCCGGTGACCATCAATGCATCAGGACTTGGCAAGGTATCGTCGCTAAGTTTTACCAGGACGTTGTACGGCTCGCCAATTGGTTGCAAATCCATATCGGTACGAATACCGGCAAATTGCATAATTCGATCATCGCGTGGGCTTAGTCCGCTTGTTTCTAGGTCATAAAAAAAGAATGTTTTAGTCATTATCATTCATTATAGCAGTTTCATGGATGGAGCGTAGCTACGGATGCTAGAGATCACAAAATAAAATCACGCTCAAACAGCGTGTTAAAAATCAATAAAATATGACAAGTTGGATAAAAGTGCGTTGGGAGGCGAGCAGGACGAATGCCCCGCTCGCCCCCCTTTTTACGACAGGGTGCGCCTAGTGGCGGCGATCCATCGATAGCTGCATAGCCAGGATGGCCTGTGGTATCTCGAGATGTGCGTGTGGGCCAGTTGAGCAACCTGTATGGCCAGCGGGTAGCAGATCTTCTGCGCTTTCTTCCTCAGTCGAAGAAGATGTATCGTCGGTGCTGGGTTGTTTGGTCATGACTACTCTTTCATAGTTTGTTGTGACTGAACACCAAAGCATCATCCTACTAAGTGATTGCTATGGCTATCTATACACCAAAATGTACAGGTAGTCATAGCAATCTAAATTGTTTATCCAACTTGTCAAAGTACCAAACAGGATTTTATATCAACTGTAGGTGAAAGCATTATAACAATAATTTGTCAATAAGTCAATAGGGCCAATGTTAAATAAAAACCACGCTCGATAAGCGTGGGATAAAAAGTATGACAAGTTGGATAAAGGGTTTGGGGGCAGACATAATATTAATATTATATCTGCCCCCGCTTTCATTGGTGGAATCAATAAAAGCAACGTAGAGGTTTTCTTGACGACCTATAGAGGCATAAGTCCACGCCTTTATCGGCAAGAAAACTGGGGCGCACTCCGTGTGAGGGAGTGCTAAATTATTCGTTGGTGCATCATTGCTCCTTTTGCCCGTATCGATCACTGAGTAATTCTTTTGGCTTTTGCCGATTTTGAATCACCGTATTAATTAAAATACGCTAGGTAAAACCAGACAGAAATAACATTCCGTCGCCTTTCTCGTCGTCACTTTTTTTATCCGAAGTCATTTCGGAATGGGAACAAAAACTGCTAAGTAAAGCCTGATTGTGACATCAAGCGAACTCCTTACTGTTGTTGTACGCCTATGTGGGCGCCGGCGAGAGGGAGCTTAAGAGGTCATTCTGCTGATTGTGTGCGATACGCACGGATATCGTTTAGCCAAACTTTCACCTACTTTCTAGGTTGCACCGTATTACAACGGCGTTCAGCTGTACGCAACGAAGGCCCGAACGAATATCGGGTTTGCTACAGCTTGCTATGTACTACTATTAATACATAAAAAGCTGTAGCAACGTCATTATCCAACTTGTCAAAGTACCAATCAAGAATCAATGATTCAATTGATGGTACTTTTTATATTATCATACTATCGCACTTATGTCAATAGCATTTTAATTATTGTTCCAGATAAGTAAATTCTTGACCGGCAATTTCAATCACACTATCCCCGACTGCCCCGGCGCGTACTAATTCATGATTAATACCAAGTTTTTTCATAATATCACGTAGCCGATTCACACCTTCAAAATGATCAAAGTTCGTCCGCCTAGCAAATTTTTCAATTTTGTCGCCGGTCACCACAAAATGACCAGATTGATCGTCTTTTGTAACCGCCCAAGAATCAGCAACCTGTTTATCGGTCAAACTAATTACCACGCTATCGTCGTCAACATCATTCATTTCTTTTTCGACGCTACGGGCAGTTTGTACTTTTGTCCTAAGGGCGCGCAGCACTTCTTTGATACCTTTATGTGCTGGGGATGATATCGCGTAAACTTCCGCTTTTTTACCCGCCACAGCACGCACCGCATCGATTTGCATTTGCAGCATTTCATCGTCAAGACCTTCGGATTTGGTTAATGCGATAACTTCTGGTCGTGTCGCTAGTTCAGGGCTATAATTAGACAACTCGCTACGGATTGTCGTATAGCTTGCGGCGATGTCGTTACTATAGGCGTCAATCATGTGTAGTAGCACTGCGGTACGTTCGACATGACGCAAAAATGCATCGCCCAATCCCTTGCCCTCGCTCGCGCCTTCAATCAGTCCAGGAATATCTGCGATCAATAAACTGCCATCATCAATGTCGGCCACACCAAGGTTTGGCGTCAAAGTCGTAAAGGCATAATCAGCGATTTCAGGTCGAGCATTACTAACAACCGATAAAAACGTTGATTTTCCAGCATTCGGAAAGCCGACCAATCCAACGTCGGCTAATAATTTCAGTTCTAGTTCGGCTTCAAACGTGTCCCCTACTTCGCCTAGCTCTGCCATGCGCGGTGTTTGGCGAACTGATGATTTAAAGTGTGCATTACCGAAGCCGCCATCTCCGCCTTTAGCAATTATGACTTGCTGACCATCTTCAGTCAGATCGGCGATAATTTCGTCTCCACGACGAACCAGAGTTCCCATTGGTACTTTCACCACCAAATTCTCGCCCGAACGGCCCTGCTTTTTTTGTCCGGCACCACTTTGGCCTGATTCGGCTTTTAATTCAGGTTTGTAACGAAAATCAATCAACGTATTGACGTTCTCGGACGCTTCAAATATAACGTCGCCGCCTTTGCCGCCGTTACCACCGTCTGGCCCGCCTTTGTCGACGTAAATCTCACGTCGAAAACTGACGTTACCATTTCCACCTTTGCCGGCTTGAATAAATACTTTCGCTGTGTCTACAAACATATACTATTTGTAGTATAGCAAAATCGCCCCTGTATTGACAGAGGCGATTGTTATGACATCATAATTATCCGTGAATGTAGTTGAAGCTACTCACCTGGTTGGCAGGAATAATGCGGTCGTTAATGCCGTTATAGCCGCCACCCGAGTAGTTATTCATTTCACTGACAACGATAGAGCCGTCAGCGTTCAAAGCCTCGACGATACCCACGTGGCCAAAGCCGCCACCGTTTTGGAAGATAGCACCGACCGACGGGGTTCGATTAACGAGATAGCCCATAGCACCAAGTGATGTATTCCACTGTGCCGCATGGCCTAATGCGCCAGATGGTAGTGGTCGACCCATTTCAAGTCGTCGTTCCCAGGCATACCATGTACAGTTACCCCAAGCATTGGTGTTACCTGGTGTCGTTGATTTAAAGTTCCCCCGTATGTTAAATACGTTACCACCCGCAAAGCCTCCAGCGTATCGATAATTGTTATAGGCGTTTGCATAAGTATTCACACTAAACGTTTGCGGTGCTTGATAACCAGGACGTTCGGTTGTTGGCAAAATGCCACTTGGCAAAATGATTTTCTCGTTGACAACTAGCCCTGTTAATTCGAGGTCATTAAATGACGTGATAATAGATGTTGTCGTATTAAACTTAGCAGCGATGCTTTCGACAGTATCACCACTCTTAACCGTATAAAGTACACCGTCGACAGGTAATATAGCGAGTGTTTTACCAGCATCGACACTGTTGGAAGCAAGGCCGTTCGCCCATTTAATCGTATTGGTTGAAATACCAAATTCAGTAGCAATACTTTCGACGGTATCACCCTCTTTCACGACATATTGTGTAACGTCGCGATTATCTGCGGATAAGCGGATAATTTGTGGTTTGGTAATAGTATTTGTGTCGTTTTGTGCAAGTTTGCTTTGGATAGCAAGAGAGACCGACTGGTTAGCGATATTCGAAGCGACTGGCAGGTTTGCGCGCTCTGCAATACCAGCGGCGATACTAGTCGCGACAATTTCATCAACCGAAGGCTGACTAACACTCGTCTGAGCGCTTGATGCTAACGGATTAGCAGCACTTGCGACATTGTCGGTTTTTTGTGGTGGCTGATAGCCGATGGCAACCATCGATATAACCAGTAAAAATACACCAGAATACGCTGCTATAGTCGTTGATTTTGGTCCGCCCTTAGCTCGTTTAGAGCTATTGGTGCGACCGATAAATAAGGTCTGTTTCAACTGAGCAGTCTTCGCTTGAGCAAAGCTCAATACGGATTCAGATTCACGAATGATCGTTCTCCTGCCGTCTGCATTACTGCAAAGGCGTCTACCCTACTTTGTCTTTCTTCTCGCAAATTAGAACAGGATACGTGTCGACCGATTATTAATTTATATTAGTTAAAAAGTTTTTTCGGTATCCGTGCGACATTTGTTGGTAGGCTCATTCGTGTTCTAGACTTCCCACTCGCACCTTCGGTCAATAACCGGGGTGTAGTAGCTAAAATCACAAATGTGCTACAGTCATTGTATCAGCCCTTGCATAATAAGTCAATATATTTTATAAGTATGGCAAATAGGCCGTTTTATGGCAATGAACACTTAAACGAACAGTGTTCAACAATATTCGCTTCGTGCTCTTCGTTAGTATGCGCAAAATACGTGTTTCCATCATCGCCACTCAGAAAGAACACAAAATCACCACTGGCAGGGTTTGCAACGGCCTGCAGGGCGCTTAGACCAGGAGAAGCGATTGGTCCGGGGGGTAACCCTACATATTTACGGGTGTTATACGGGTCATCAAGCGTATGACTGCGTGGAACTCCCATTTTATCGGCTGCATAATGATACGTCACGTCTGACCCCAGCATTCTGCCGCTATTCAACCGCGTAAAGAACACCTGTGCTACTTGTTTTTGATCGGCTTTATTGGCCACTTCGCGCTGAACAATTGACGCAAGTGTAATACCTTCGTACAAATTTAAGCCCTGTTTTTGAAAGCCAGCAATTAAATCGTGTGTTTGCAGTTGCTTGTAATATTCGTCAAATGTCCGAGTCAGAATTTGCTTGACTGACGATCCGCTAGCAATCATATAGGTTTGTCCATATACATATCCCTCTAGGTCGGCTGAGGCTGGTTTATCGGCAAATAAAGGATGCTCATAGTCTGCAGCAAAGGCCTCGTCAATTTCATTAACACTAAAGCCTAGATTGAGGAGAACCTGGCGGTGCGACGGTGTTTTGTCGGCAGAAGTCGAAGCGATATTGAGCGTTGCGCCTGGGTAAAACGTCACCGAATACTCCTCGCTGCTACTCGACGTCAGTTGTTTGACAATCTGTGGGGTTGATTCGTCTGGCGACAGACTGAATGTACCTGCCTGCAAGCTGCCCCGAACGTCATGTATGCGAGTATACACATCGAATGCTATTTGACTACGGATAACCTTTTTTTCCTCTAATAGTTGGCCAATTTGCGCAGGTGAACTACCTTTGGCAATCGTTACTCCTACTGGCTTCGCTGCGCCGGTCGCCACCGGACGAAGGGCAAGTTGATACCAAACAACCAGGCTAATCGCCATAATTATGCCAAACGCAAGCAAGCCGATAACAATCCATAATAATGTTTTTTTACGATTAGGCTTTTTTACTAACGGCGAAGCGGTATCGTCTGACTGCTCAGGTGCAGGAGCGATACCTGGTGGTGGCGGTTGGACCGCTTGTAACTCTGGATTGACTAATGGCATTTTAGCATCATCAGGTTGTTGCCGAGGTACGCTGGTATCTTGGTCTACTTCTGGCTGCCGATCGGGTCGGCGTACGGGAGGTAAAAAATCATCTTTCACGTCAGTTGCTCCATGTAATCTTGTAAAATAATCGCGGCAGCGAGTGCGTCAATGTCACCCTTGCTATACGGTTTGCCATAGGACACCAAACGCTGTTCAGCCATAACGCTCGTTAACGATTCATCTTGGAAAGTAATTGTTGGTGCGACATCAGTTAATAACTTCGCGAAAGCTTCGACATATGCCGTTTGAGCAGTCGCTTCGCCCGACTGATTACGTGGATAGCCAATGACAACCGTATCGGCTTTTTCATCAATCACCAGCCGAGCAATTCGCTCTACTTCCTTACCGTCTACTTCTATTGTATCGAACGGCACCGCAATGCGCACGCCACTGTCGCCAACGGCGACCCCGATTCGTTTTTCACCGACATCAAGTGCGACAAACGACTTATTCTGACCCATTTAATTTAAACTCGACCATGATTTTTTTGACGTCGTCTGGTGCGGTTTTTACCCAGAATGGCCAGAACTTAATATCGACACTTTCGACGCCTTGAATGGCTTCGATGTTGGACTGAATTTCGCCGTAACGCTTGCCCTTGGCAAGTGACTTAATCACCTCATCTTCAATTTTTGGACCGATTTTGGCAGTAGCAACAATATTGGCATTAAATCCAGCGTCAGCTGCAGTCACATTAGTAAAGCTAGCGTCGCCAGTACCGTTATCGTAGGTTCGTTGTTCTGGCAAGTCTTTTAGTTGCTGAGTGAAATGCGCGCCAAGGTATTGATTGACTTCTTCTCTGGTGACACCACTTAGTCTGTAGGTAATCTCGCCGGTTAGTTTTGGCTGCGTACCATCGGCAACTTCTTGGTTAACGCCCGGATTAGACGTTGGTGTACCCGTATCTACTCTGTAGGTTTCTTCGATAACCATCACATTATCATCAAACTCTTTGGCAAGATTTTCTTTGATTTTTGCATCCGCTTGGTCTTTTAACGCATCCGTTGCTTTTTGAATATCATCTGCCGTCACAATGGTAATTTCGCGGTGTGTTCCGCCAGACATTTCGCTTCCTTCGGCGCTAACGCCATCCTGACTTGTCTGGTAGGAGCGAGCCGAGAGGTTGTATTCGTCACCTGGTTCTACAGCTTGGACATTAACCGTGTCCGAACCAGGATCAAAGCCTTCTGACGTCAGACTTGTCTCGAGTGTCGCTGATTCGGTACTGACAAATGTACGGCCAGCACTGCTAAACTCTGTGCCGACGGGAACGGTTACTGGTCGTGTTGACGGATTAGTTCGGGTTAGCTCCATCGTTCCAGTCGCTTTTTCACCAGCGTCCCTTGTACCAGTCGCTTCAAAATCAACTGTCTCGGTCTTTTTAATTTCTTGGGTTGTTGTCTGAAGGGTGCCCGCCTTCAAGTCCGTCTTTAAATCGTCGCCTAGTTTTATCTGATTATTGACCGATGAATCAGTCGTTCTGGCGGTAATCAATACCGTTGCACGCGGCGCAAAAAAGATTGCCCAGACCAAAAAGCCGATCAACAGAATGCCGGCAGCAATAATTAGCAGCAGTTTTTTACGGAATTTACTAAAATTCGGTACCTTACTGCCGTTTTTTGCCCTCGGTTTGGAGGGTAACTGGCCGGGTACAGGTGGTTTAGCGCGGCGCATTGATTCTTCGGCGGCATTTTCGCTGACGGCTGATTCGATAGCAGGATTATTGACAGCAATTGTGCCTAACGGCGCCGCATCGGCAGTTCGCGCTAATTCGCCCACAGGTAACTTTGCTCCGTCAATCACATCATCACCATCGTCAACGTCAAGCGCTGCTATTTCGGACATTTCTGGTTTGCTTTGCAAATTTTTAGCAATCGGTAATTTTGCTGCGGCAGCTAACGCAATCAACGCAGGGTTATTGCTGATAATAACCAGATGTTTACCGTTTTGTGTCGCTGCTCGCGCAAGTAATCGCAAATTGACCGTACTCTGCAACACGCCAATTCGTTTTGGCGGTACCAAAGCCACTACCTTTTGCTGGGCGTCTTTGACTTTACCGATTATCGCGGTAATATCGTCTTCGACATCGATGTATATAACGTCTTTGTTCATGTTTATATTCGCAAGATCCGATTGAGTTTATCTTTAATGGTATCCCCGTCGCTACTCCCTATAATTGTATCATAGCCGACACGCAGCAAGCCCATAGCGGTAATGAACGTATGGTCATTAACCGCGCCGGTGGCATCGGTAATACCCGCTACTTCGCTGGGGTCAATGTGTTTCACGGTTGGCCGTTTGGTAAATGGTAATTCTTTGTACCAATCACGTTGCGACAAAGCATCGACTAATTGCGTCAAACTTGCGCCGCCGCCACATAATAAAATGCGATTTGGCAGATGATCGACCGAATCAAAATCGTCAAGCGCCAATTCTACCCCCGCAATCCAGACATCCAATGTTTTATCAATTGCGGCCTGCGCTTCTTTGGCGACGCTGGCTTTAATTTGATCACTACCGATGTTTACTTTTAGTTTTTCGGCATCGGTATAGTTAAGATCCATTTCGCTGGCGATTGTATGCGTAAAGCTGCGTCCACCAATACCAAACATCTTTGTTCCCTCGACGCCACCGTCATTAACGACGGCGATGTCGGTTGTACCACCACCAACGTCAGCTAAAATAGCGGTAAATTTGCTGCCAGCATCTGTCCCTAGCACAGCACGGCTAACGGCAAACGGCTCGGCGGCAACCGCTACCAAATCAAGTGCCAACTCGTCGGCCACGCGTTCCAGGGCGCCGATATGTACCATCGGAGCAAACGCTGTATAAATTTGTACAGCGACATCCTTGCCCTGAAATCCAATCGGATTGCTAACTTTGTAACCATCAATATGAATACTGACCAACGCGCTGTTGACGAGTTTTACTTCAACTTCTTCGTTGCCTGTTTCTAACGCAATTTGTTTTTGGGCTTTGCCTTGGGCTCGCTCTTGGACTTTTTCGATGATAAATTCCATTTCAGCCACATCAAGTGGACGATCGGGCTGTGGGCGGCGATAGCGAATAGTGTTCGTTACCCCTTTAACTAGTTCTCCGGCAATCCCAATGACGACGCGCTTTGCTTGCAGCCCGGCCTGATCTTCGGCTTCGGACAAAGCTTCTTCACAGTTACGAACCACACCGGAAATATCGGCGATTGCACCCGAGTACATGTCGCTAATATCTTGGCGTGTCCGACCAACACCGACAATTTCTAACGTATCATCGGTTTGTTTGGCAATCAGCGCCTTGACGAACTCTGTACCGATATCAAGCGCCACGACATATTCGTTATCAACTCTGTTTTTTGCTTTGTTTCGTAATTTTTCAAAAACCATGATTAGTATTCATTATATACTAAAACCGCTTGTGGTAGTAGAGTATTGCAAATTATATATATTTATGCTATAATAGCACAATGAAAGACCGTTCCGATAAAGCACCTAGGAAGTCAGAATTTGAACGACGGATAAACTACGACCAGTTTCTACTAGCTGTTCTTGACGATCGTCATAAAATTAGCGAAGAGCTAATCAATAAAACAACGAGCCTACAAATGCAATGTTACGGGTTCCATATAGATCATTACACGCCACCCGAGATACTCGATAGTTTTATTACACCGTTTTCCTCGGTTACTGTTGATATGTCCGCGACACGACACAGCGACGGAACAAGTACAGTTGATAGTCTTGATTTTTATCCTGAAGACGATCCGCCATTCAGTATCAAACAACGAGACACGAGCGCTGAAATTAAACAATTTGCCGATAAGCACCCTGCGCCTGCTGATAGCCCGATGATAGCGTTACGCCAATTAATGCCAGAGCAAGTAAGGCACAGCGCAACACCCGATCAGATGCTTACCTATGTTCATACATTTTCACCAGAATCTGAAAATCTTGTCGAATACACCACTCAATCCGAAGATTTCCGCGGTATCATTCGCTTTACTAATGCGGAAGCTGTCGACGATACCATAGATCGACTTGAAGTCATAAAGTACTTTAATCACCCATCTGATGCAGAAGTTGGAACACGAATGCTTTTGGAAGAATCCCTTAATGCTCGTAGCCAAGAAGAAGACCCTGATAAAGCAATATACGAGTTAACAATTGAAGCATTATTCAAAGAGAAGTCGGATAGTGATGAATTAACCGTCGACACAATATTAAGTGCTGGTAATCGTATAACACCAGTTAAACTAGCGACACGACGGCACATACAAGATATCGCTGACGTACTACATACGTTGGACATACCTCTTGCCGCAGTCGATTTTGCAAATGAGCTCAAATCTAAGTAAGAACCGCTTTCACCCGGCGAATGCCCGCCGAACTGGATTCTTCTTTGGTGATTTTAAACGTTTTGCCACCTTCGGCTAGTTGCCCGGTGTGATCAACGTGCGGGCCACCGCAAATTTCAAAGCTAAATCGTTGATCGCCTGTGCCCATTTGGTAGACTTTTACTGTATCGCCATACTTATCGCCAAACGCACCGATTGCGCCCATTTTAAATGCTTCGTCGGTTGGGTATTCATGGAACGAGACAGGCAAATCCGCCGCGATTTGTTCGTTCACGATGCGCTCGACTTCGTCTAATTGTTCGCGCGTCACTTTTTCGTCGTGATTAAAATCAAATCGCAAGCGCTCTTCGGTCATATTGCTGCCATGTTGCGTCACATGATCGCCAAGCACTTGCTTTAAAGCGGCGTACATTAAATGCGTCGCGGTGTGGTATTTCATGTGTTGCAACGTTTGCCCGCCCAGGCCACCTTTGAACGTGCCTTTGGCGGCGGTTTGCGAACGCGCGCGCTGTTCGGCCATTTTTGCATCAAATTGCTCACGCCAATCATTTGGTAATATTACGCCCTGCTTAAATGCTTCTTCTGTACTCAGCTCAACTGGAAAACCATAGGTATCATATAGTGTAAATAATGCCGCGCCAGCGTCGAGCGTCTCAGTTGACAAATTATCAGAGACATCTGCAGCCCCAGTTTCTGCTGCTGCGTGCACACCAGAAACCGGGCGCGAAGCCGTTTCTGATGGTTTCGTCAGCTGGGACGCGAACAATTTATTGAATTCTTTTAGCCCCTTACGAAGCGTCTGTCGAAAAACTTTCTCTTCTTTGACAAGTATCGCCACGACCTCATCGCGTTTCGCCGCTACTTCTGGGTAATCATCGACGTACAAATCAGCCACGACAGGCACGATTTCTTGCAAGAAGTTCTGTTCGATACCTAAATCAAACGCAAACCGAATCGCCCGTCGAAGCAATCGGCGCATTACATAGCCTTGCTCTTTATTGGCTGGCACGACACCATCTACTGCTAGAAAAGTGGCGGCGCGCAAATGATCGGCAATCACGCGCATACTTTCGGTGTGTGATTCGTACTTTTTACCACTCAGACTTTGTAATTTTTCGATAATCGGCCACAGCAAACTAATTTTAAACACATCTGGACTATCGATTTGTGCGGCAGCAATTCGTTCTAATCCACCACCAAAATCAACATTTTTACGTTCAAGCGGTTCAAAACTGCCGTCGTCTAATCGACGATATTGCATAAACACCTGGTTACCGATTTCCATAAATTGGCCACTGTCGCTAGCTGGATGCGCCAAACCATAACCTGAGGCATGGTTTTGCGGACCAAAATCATAAAACACTTCGCTGTCGGGACCGCATGGATCACCAATCGGGGTTTTGTCTAGACCACCACCACGCGACCACCAATTTTCGCCGTCGTCATAAAAGAATATACGGCCGCCTTGCATGCCCAATTTATCACCATTTTCAGCGCTGCCAAGTTCGACTACTTTGTTATCTATGCCCTTTTCGGCGAACACTGATTGCCAAATCTTGGCCGCTTCGTCGTCGCGCGGAATACCATGGGC
The DNA here is from genome assembly GCA_035704495.1 of Saccharimonadales bacterium (SeqCode). Lineage (GTDB taxonomy): Bacteria > Patescibacteriota > Saccharimonadia > Saccharimonadales > Saccharimonadaceae > UBA6022. The sequence continues at coordinate 17,610 of DASSWW010000060.1, read as the reverse complement.
TTTGTCGCCGATAAAACAGGTGACATAAATTTTTTGGGGATCTAGCCCAACGACGTCAGTCAAAAACTCAAAAAACCAACGAATTTGCTGTTCTTTAAAATAATCTCCCATGCTCCAGTTACCTAGCATTTCAAAAAAAGTCGTGTGGCGATTGTCACCAACGTCTTCAATATCTTGGGCGCGCAAACAGGTTTGACTGTCGACTAACCGATTACCCGCTGGATGTTCTTGACCAAGCAAATAGGGTAATAATGGCTGCATACCACTACCGGTAAACAAGGTCGTGGGGTCGTCTTTTAACATTAATGGCGCGCGCGAAATAACTGCGTGCTGGCGGTTTTTAAAGAAATTCAAGTATTCGTTGCGGATTTGTTGAGCATTCATCTCTGTTATTCTATCAGATTTATCTGATTCGTCCTATCGATGATATTTTTATACCAAGCAATTAGCTTCGCTCGTTTCCATATTTGTTAACATCCCAGGTTGACTGATCTTGCAGGCCTTCCATTTCACCTTTTTGCTCGTGGAACTTGTTTTCCAAATTATTGACTTTGTCTTGGATATCATCGCCAACGTCGTCCCCCATATCTCGTAGCTCATCGGTGGCTTTTTGCGATTTGTCTTTGGTATCTTCACTAAAAATCATCTCGCGCCCTCCTTTTGCTATAGAGTTGTCATCGTCAGTATAAAAGTATTGTCCTAAAAAGTCTGTAAAATAAATTACTGATTAGATAACAATGCCGCCGCCTATACACACCATGTCGTCATAAATCACCATCGACTGGCCGCTCGTGACGGCTCGCTGTTCGTCGTGAAGGGTTAAAATCACACGGTCATTGTCGTAGGCAAGGTCGGCCGCAATCAGCGGTGCGCGGTGGCGAACGCGAATGTGATACTTTCCTACCACTGGCGCGTCGTTAATCCAATGCACCGCATCAAGTTGCACGTTAGTTTGCCATAACGTTTTGTCGTTTAAATCAGTCGTGACGTAGACTTCGTTTTTATCCATATTTTTTCCAACAACGTAATACGGTAATCCGCCACCAACATCTAATCCGTGCCGTTGCCCAAGCGTATAAAAAATTGCGCCGTCGTGATGACCAAGTACATTACCAGATTGTTTATCAATAATCCGGCCGGGGACTTGTTCGACATATTGGTTCAAAAAATCGCGGATGCCTACCTTGCCAACAAAGCAAATTCCCTGGCTGTCTTTTTTTGCAGCGGTGAACAGGCCGCGTTCTTCGGCCATTTTGCGTACCTGCGGTTTAGTATATTCACCTAGCGGGAACATGGTTTTTGCCAGCGCTGCGCCCGTCACGCGGTACAAAAAGTAAGTTTGGTCTTTGTTGGTATCCACAGCCATTTTTAATACACCGTCTTTAACGCGCGCATAGTGCCCGGTCGCGATCATATCCGCGCCGTCCTCTAACGCCGCTTCCAAAAACAGTTTAAATTTTACTTCTTGATTACACATAATATCTGGATTAGGCGTACGACCAGCTTTATACTCGTCGATCATATAATCAACGACTTTGTGTTTGTATTCATTTTCAAAATCAAACACTTTAAAATCAATTCCCAGCTGGACGGCGACACGTTTCGCATCCGCCAAATCATCCGCCCACGGACATTTCATTCCGGGCAAATCTTTGGTCCAGTTTTTCATGTAGACACCCGTGACGTCATGGCCTTGTTCGACAAGCAGCGCCGCCGTTAGGCTGCTGTCAACGCCACCACTCATACCAACATATACTTTTGTCACTTTGTGCCACCAAGGTAAAAAATAACGATTTTGGCAGATTCGCTAAATGCCAAATACCAACCCACTGGCGTCAACCACCACAGATTAGACCATTGATTATCAGCTGCGACAGGATGATTGCGCACCGCTACTGTACCTGCGACTCGTTTATGAAACTCTAAACTCGCGCGGCGCTGGTGGTACGACGAAGTGACTAAAATAACCGATGAAAGGTTATGTTGTTCGAATATATTGTGTGTTTTCTCGGCGTTTTGTTTGGTTGTTTCGCTATAGTTTTCAGTAATAATATCGGCCTTTGGTACGCCGGCTTCTAAGGCTGTGCGCAGCATCGCTTCGGCATTACTGGGACCAGATTTGTCCTGGGCCGCACCCGAAAAGATCAGTTTTGGCGCCCAACCTGCATGATACAATTTAATTGCTTCGCGGGCACGTGCCGGCGTGTCACCACCACTCACTGCCACAATTGCATCCGCCGTTTGACATGGCGGCGTATCACCCGGGCGTGCCTGGCAATCCGCTAAATCATTTGGTGCAAGATAAAAGCTAAGCCCGACAATAACTGCGATAAACCCGACAATGAAAATAAGTATCATTTTCATGCCGCTACCCGTTCTCGCTCGCGCGCTACTTCTTCGATAATAATCACCGCAGCCTTGGCGATTGTTACTTCGTCTGATAAATGCCCCAGCGTCAGGCGCAAACTGCCATCAGCAACCTCCGGTGGCAGATGAATCGCTGTCAGAACATGCGACCGCGTACCCTTGTTGGCTGCGCAAGCACTACCCGTTGCAACCATGACGCCGCGCCGCTCTAACGCAAATACCAACCGCTCGGCATCAATTCCTGGAAACGAAATGTGCAGATGACTCGGCAAGCGTCGTTTTAGCGAACCAGAAATAATGGCGTCATTAAATGCAGTCGTTAGTTTTGTCTGCAAATCATCACGCAGCGTCCGCAAACGATCGGCTTCGTGTTTACGATGAGCGTCGGCTAGTTCCATTGCTTTTGCAAAGCCAATCACTCCAGCAACGTTTTCTGTCCCACTGCGCAGATCGCCTTCTTGTCCGCCACCAACAATTTGCGGCTGTAAAAAAACATGACCAGCCGACCACAGTAACCCAACTTGTTTAGGGCCATAAATTTTGCCCGCATTCAGTGTTAATAAGTCCACCCCTAAGCGCGAAACATGTATATCAAGCTGACCAGCACCCTGTGACGCATCAGAATGTAAATAAATCGGTGTCGTATTGCCTGCCGCTAAACGGTTTTCACGTTCAGTCCGGATGATCGCGGCGATGTCGCGCAGTGGCTGGACCGTGCCGAGTTCGTTGTTCGCAAGCGCAATACTAACCAAACGAGTGTCGGAACGAATCGCGGCCTGTACTACATCTGTCGTTATCATGCCCCGCTCATCACTTTCAATAATGGTCGCGTCGTACTTTTTTGCAGCTGCCAACACCGCATGATGTTCAATATTAGCTGTCACAATATGGCCGCCAATACTATTAAAGGCTAGATTGATTGATTCGGTCGCCCCCGCTGTCATGACTAATTCATCGGCTTTGGCGCCGATTGTATTTGCTATGGTTTGTTTGGCTGATTCATAATCACGGCGAACAGTAATGGCTGGCGCGTACGGACTGGATGGATTGAAAAAAAGTTCTGAAAAATACGGCGACATAGCACGAAACACCCGCGCATCCAGCGGCGTCGCGGCAGCATGATCAAGATAGAGTAATTCGTCGCTTCTCACACTTACCAGTATAACAAAGTTACGAAATCATATTACCGGTTTGTGGATCACGTTTGTAAATACCACGCGCGACTTGTTCGTAGTACATACGTGTTGCAACCACCAGATTGTCAAGCTCGGCACCCTCGATAAAAGTATAACGCGAACCATCCTGCACTTTTAGAATGCCATTATCGTGCACTTCGTAGCGCGTGGTGACCTCTTCGTGGGCACCAGTTGTAGGGTTCGGACCTTCTTCGTACCAAATCCAGGTATTTTCATCCAAACAAAAAAATTCTCGGCGATGACCGTGTGGAATCGGGCCAAATAACGTAGCACCGATTTCGCTTTCCAGCTGAATCAGTTCGCGCTCGCTAAATTTGCGGAACAGGTGTTTTTTTGGCATGCGAAGTGTGATGGCGCCGTCATCCGACTCGCCAACGATCAATTCTAATGCTTTTTTAAAAAGGCTACTCATGATTAGTTTCTATGTAATGCTAAATCTAGACGTCTCTGTTCAAACCAGTAGTGTCAGGTTTTGGTGTGACAAACATTGTTGGATCCAACGCGTCTTCCTCGCTAAGATCAAATTTATCTTGATCCTCGCGTACTCTTCCCATGCGAAAGTCGAGGACAGCCCGACCAATTTTATGAATTTCTTGCCACGGTGCCAGACGAATCTTTTCGACTTGTGGCGTTACTTCTGGTTCTCCGCTCATTATTCGAGTTGCTTCGGCAATATCCGCACGAGCACGTAATTCTTCCATAGACGGGAGGTTACTTGCGTGAAAATCATCATCGCCGTCCTGAAGGTCAGGCGCAGCTGATCTGTTAAGTTGTTCGTAGGTTGGTGCCATAGATTGTTCTGGTGACATAGTAAAATCCCACTTAATTTATTAAAGTTGGTGTGTTTTACTGTTTGTTTTGAAATTAGAGTGCGAATAACGCATGAGCATTTGTCGACGTTGCCGTAGCGATGTCGTCAAGCGTTAATCCTCGGATTGTCGCATGATGTTCGGCTACTTGTCTTACAAATGCTGGCTCATTCACATTACCACGTAAGGGAACGGGTGTCAAGAACGGCGCGTCTGTTTCGAGTAATAATTTTTCTAATGGAATCTGCGCAAACATCCGTTGTTGTGCTGCGTCTTTTGTAAAAGTACTAATACCGTTCACACCGATGTATAATCCACGGCGTAATGCTTCGTCCAAGTTAGCCTGCGTATCGCTAAAACTATGCAGTACTCCACGAATACCCTGGTAATTATCAAGTATCGGCCAGAAATCACGCCAAACGGATCCGCGCTGTTCTGGGGAAGACGCATCCCGAACATGAAAAATAATTGGTAGATCATGTGCAAGTGCCAGTTCGATTTGCACCTGCAAGGCTTTGATTTGCAGCTGGCGCGGGCTGTGTGTGTAAAAATAATCTAGACCGATCTCGCCGATTGCCACTAGCCTGCTTTGGTCGCCGCGGGTGGCGCCGAGCGGGGCAGCGCCCGATTTTGCGTTCGTAATCGAACGAAAATCAGGGGCGGACTCGGCGACAGGACCCGCAAGCAGTAAATCTTTAATCTCTTCGTATCCATCTTTGACATCATGCGGATGCACGCCAATTGATGCAAAAACTCGTTCATGCGCCGCGGCAAAGGTTAGCGCTTCACGCGAACTTTGCATATTAGTACCGACGCAAATTAGTTTTTCTACCCCATTACTACGAGCATGCTGCAAAACGTCACCAGCATCAAGCGGATAACTTGCCTCGTGAATATGGCAATGTGTATCAATCAGCATTTACGCCTCTTTTGCTGGCGCTGGGGTTGCTGCTCGCGGATCAGCAGAATATTGATAGATTTTTGGAAACAACCCACCTGGTTTGTCCAGTGGAACAATCACGCCGGAATCAAATGTTCGCTTAATAACCTCAGCCGTATCTGGCAAAAACGGTGTCAGTTGATTGCCAACTTGCAGCAAGGTACCGACGGCATGGCCCAAAACTTCTGCTAAATGCGCAGCGGATTCTGGTTCGGTTTCGCGCTTTTTCGCGATTTCCCACGGTTTGACCATTTCAATGTATTTGTTCAGCGAACGAATCGTCAGCCATACGTTATCAATTGCCTGATTAAACTGCAGGTTTTTCATGGCGTCAAAATAAGGTTTCATATCATGATCAGCTTGCGGCGCATCACCAATAACGCCACTTTGATAGCGGGTAATCATGCTGGATACGCGCGAGATTAAATTGCCAAGGTCGTTGCCAAGTTCGGTATTATAGGCAGATTCAAACTTTTCCCAGGTAAAATCGCCGTCATCAAGCGTCGGAATGTGACGTGCAAAGAAATAACGAAACGCATCCAAACCGTATTCATCAATAATTTTGTTCGGATCAACCACGTTGCCGACTGATTTACTCATTTTGACATTACCGACGTTAATATGGCCGTGGACCAATAGTTTTTTTGGCAATGGCAAGCCTAGTCCTAGCAACATAGCCGGCTGAATCCCAGCGTGAAAGCGCAAAATATCTTTGCCAATCACCTGCACATCGGCTGGCCAATACTCTTTCCAGCCCTCTTTGTCGGGATAGCCAAGGACGGTAATATAATTAGCCAGCGCATCAATCCAGACGTACATAATTTGGTCAGGATCACCCGGTACAGGCACACCCCAAGACAAGTTTTTGCGTGGCCGCGAAATACTGACGTCTTGCAAGCCATCTTTGATTAACTCTAAAAATTCTTTTTTGCGAAATTCTGGCACGATTTCCATTTTGCCGTTCATAATCGATTCACGAATTTTATCGGTAAAAGCACTGGTTTTTAGATAATAATTTTCTTCGCTGAGGTGTTCGTATGGTTGATTGTGATCTGGGCATGTACCATTATTCGCGGTTGCTTCTTTGTCAGTCACAAACGATTCGCAGCCCTGGCAATACCAACCTTCATAACTTCCCTTGTAAATATACGGTTCTAATTTTTGCCAAATATATTGCACGGCACCAATATGATGCGGGTCGGTGGTGCGAATAAAATCAGTATAGCTGGCGCCAACTTTTTTCATGAGCGATTCAAAATTACCGTACATTTGATCGGTATATGTTTTTGGATCAAGGCTATTCTCGGCGGCTTTGGTGGCGATTTTGTTGCCGTGTTCGTCGGTACCCACCTGAAAACGGACTTCTTTACCCGTTTGTTGCTGATAGCGCGTCCAAATATCTGCTAACAAATAGTCGAGCGCATTACCAATATGTGGCGTGCCGTTAACGTAAGGAATGGCGGTCGTGATGTATAATTTTTTACCCATAATTATTGTTCATTATAACAGAGACAGACAAGTTATGCATTAGGCTCGCTGCCCATGGCGATTGTACTTGGTGTCGATATATCTATTTATTGCCCGATACAATAAATAGACTACTGCGCGATCCAGATCGTTCTGACTATTTGCATTCACCGCCGCGTAGCGTATGATAAGAAAAACATAAGGATGATACTAACACATGAACAACAATCCATCGCCCGACACCGAAGAACCGACTGCCAAGCAAAACACTAAACCAGAATCAGCAGCAACGCCAGATACGCAGCCGGCAGCTACCCCCTCTTCCGCGGCCAAACCCGGCATATCGCCTGGTATGTTGGTATTGCAGTGGCTGACCTATGCTTTTTGGGGCTGGGCATTACTGGCACTGTCAGTTTTAACCTTTGTCGTCATTTATAATTTGATTAACCAAACCGATACCAGCGAGACGATTCCGTATGTGTTAGCCGCTATCTTGGTGCTGCTGCCGATTTCGTTGATATGTGATTTTTTCTACCGCAAACACGAAGTCCAAAAAAAGCAGGGTGCTGGCATGGTGGTTATGGTCATACATGCGGTTATTTTTGCACTGTTTGCGATTGGGGCATTGATCGCGAGTATCTTTTCGTTAGTCCAGCTAATGCTTAACAGTGGCGATTCGATGAATAGCAATATTGCCGCCATTTGTAGCTTTTTAATCGTCGCAATACTGTACGGACTAACCTTTTTGCGGACGCTCAATCCGTTCAAACCCAGCCTAAAAGTACCATTCGTTTACAGCATCGTCATGCTGGTTGTGACGGGTGTCTTTATCATCCTGAGTATCACTGGACCGTTCGCTCAATCACTTGCAACAAAACAAGATCGATTAATTGAAAGTAATTTGTTTTATATCGAAAGTGGTGTTGATGAATACATCGACAGTAATAAGGCCCTGCCAGACAAACTGTCTGATATATCGATAAATAGCAGTGATGCAGCTATTCTGATTAGCGATAATTTAGTGCGTTACGAACCAGAGCAACCTGCGCCGACCGATGGAGCCTTGCGCTACCAATTATGTGTTACCTATACACACACTTCGACCGCACCATACAACAGCTATCGCAGCACGAATGGCTATTCAGAATACCTTAGTTCGGTTAGTTCGCACCCCGCAGGCGACGTCTGCTACAAATTACAGCATAGCGTTGATTCGGTACAGGTTTTTAACCAATCCGAATTTGAAAAACAAGAACGGGCTCAATAACTTCGCTGATTATTCGGGCATCATCGCGACAATCGCAAAACGTCCGTCGGAAAGTTGCGTACCAGCCAGGTGCTGACTGTGTGAAAAATAGTTATCATCTTCGGCGGTATCGACACTACTTGCTTCGATTTGGTCAAATGCCACACCTGCTCGTAATAACTGCTCTATCACCACTTCTTGCAAACTATGATTGTCGAACGCTTGCAATGGGTAGCTATCACTTCCCACAGCGGGGCTTAACCATATTTGCAAATCTGTTGGCACGCTGCCAAATTGTTGCTGTAAATAGCGCACACTTTTAAACGCACCTTGTGCTTCAACGCTATGACGACCCAAATGCGACACCATCAAAATTTCTGCAACAGGATCGTACACTATTGCACCAACACAATCAGCTAGTGGCAAAAAGATAGCGTGATCGGGTCGCGTTACCACCAGCGCATCGGCTTCTATACTAGAAACTGGTTCCAACATCCCTTCGCCTTGACTGTCATCGTCGATTACTTGATAGCGAGTAAAGTCAGTCACGTTTTCATACGTCACCTGTAGCAATGTTGCTTCAATTGGATCGATACCAACTTGTGTTAAAAAGTTGATACGGTTTTGACGAGTTTCTGCATCGTCGCCACGCGCAAAACGCATATTGCCATTGTCGACCGACGAAAGCCCGACGATAAGCTGATTGCCAAAAATAGTTGGTTGATGAGCGTCAATCACACACTACCCTCGTAAGTGTCTGCCACTGATCAAGCGATAGGCTTTCGGCCCGCGCGTTTGGATCAATTGATGCGGCTGATAAATATTGTTCAGCTTGGTCTTTTGCTATATTTAATCCGCCAGACAAGCTGGAGCGAAGCATTTTGCGTTTGGCAGAAAAGCCAGCTTTGACGACACGAAAAAAATCTTTTTCGGATACTTCAGTCAAAAATGGCGTGGTGCGCGTTTTTAAAATAACCACCTGACTATCCACTTTTGGTGGCGGTGTAAACAGTGCGGCGCCAACGACATTACCCAGGCTGACTTCGGCAAAAAGTTGGGCGCTGACTGCTAAAATGCTCATATCGCCCGGATGCGCCGCCAGACGTTCGGCGACTTCTTTTTGAACCAACAACACGCTGATTGCCGGTTTGTTGGTGGCGGTCATTAATAATTTTACAATTTTACTGGTGATGTAATAGGGAACGTTTGCTACGACTTTATAGCCAGCGGGCAGTTGCGACAAGTCAAACGATAATATGTCGCTTTGGACGACGGTCAAATCTTTGCCCGGAAACTGAGCCGGCAATTTACGAGCTAAATCTTCGTCAAATTCAACTGCTACGACTTTTTTGCTGCGACGTAGCAACTCACTGGTCAATGTGCCCAAGCCTGGACCGATTTCTAGCACGGCATCGTCTGCTTTTAATTCGGCACAATCAGCGATATGTGCCAGGACGTCACGATCACGCAACCAGTGTTGGCCTAATGATTTATTTGGGCCAGCCATTAACGATAGGTGTCCGGTAGATTTGCCCCACAATGTGGCCACGGTTGCCAACCACGGCGTTCATATAGCTCTCGGGCCGCTTGATCTTGTTGCGCCGGGCTAGCATCGGCTGGATCGTAAATACCGTATTTGTTACCCCACGTTCCATAGCCAAACTGATATGCACCCCGATATAACGGATTATTCTTATTTGCATAGTTGCCCCCCGATTCACAAGCACGCAGTTTAGCTAGTGCTGCGCCAAAATCACCGCTAAACGACGGTTTAGCACCAACGACTTCAACTTGTTTTGTTGGCTGTTTGATAGTAACGCTACGAATCTCTTTGCGGCTGATTTCTTCGCCGTTTTGCATAACCACTTCATAACTGACAGTGCGCTTTCCAGCGACACCGGGTGTTTTAATGTCTTTGTAGCCAACTTCGCGATCTACATCTTGGATTTGTTCAACTTCAAACGGAATCTTTTCGTCCACCGTAATCGTTTGCTTGCCATTGCGCCACAATTTCACCGTCATACCAGCCGTAATGGGCGTGTCTGCGGCAACCGACAACTCGTCTTTTTCACCAAGGGTAATGTCTTTGGCGGCCAACATATCACCGACCGTATCGGCTTGGGTGTAGGCATCAATCTTTTTGCCATACATCACAAACGTAAATGGCGTCGCCCGAGTAATCGTCAGTTCTAGGCCAGCACCCTGCCTAACGATGTCGGTATTCATACTAATGTCGGTAATGTCTTCGTCTTGTAGTTCAATGTTGGCATGTTCGGCAATCTGTTCTGGCGTTTGATAGGGTGACATGATTTTTGTCCGCAGGTTGCCATCGACGACGGTGACCGGACGAGCCCGATATACATTGACGTCATAATGACTAGCGACAAGCGTTTCGTCCAGACTTGGCTCGACCATGTCGTGCGTACTAATCGGAATACCGGCTTCTTTAAAAGCAGCCCGCAGTGTTGTCGCGCTGGTTAAAATACCACGGTCCTGACCGTTATCATGAATCGTAATTAGATGATCGCCAGAAGCAACTGATTCGCCCGATGCGGCATGGACACGCGTGACCATTACGACACCAAAAATCAAGACGATTAGGCTGACAGCTGCGATCACTGTGCCCCAGACGCCATACGGGATGGTAGACCTGTGTAGTAAACTTCTCATATGTATGAACACCTCACGGGTGTTACTAGTGATTTATTATAGCAACATCAGGCTGAATTTGACAGTTCTTCAAGCGCGAGTGGCACCAGAGGTGAAAGATTGGCCGGTAAATCGCTGGGCGAAAACCACTCCAGGGCCGTGATTTCCCACGGATTGTGGGCTTTATCTGGCACCATATCACTTTGTATCGTCAGCGTATATATCGGCGCTTCGTATTTGTAGTGGAGTGTCGTAACGTAATGAAAATCATCTAGTGGCAACGAGACGCCGACTTCTTCGTACAGTTCGCGTTTAGCGGCTGCTACCGGGCTTTCGTTTTTTTCGACACCGCCACCAGGCAGCCCCCAATGCTGCTTGCCACCCCAGTTACGGACCAATAATAATTCATTATTTTCATTCCATACCAATACCCGTGACCGCTGCGTAGAAAAAAAGTGATTATAGACAAAAAAACCAGCATGTTGAAAAGGGCTAGATAACCGACCAAGAAGATGATGTAGTTTTAATAGACTCATAATTTTTCTAACCGCGCGTACTCGACGTTTAATTTTTTGGTTTGCCCACTGGCAAATCGAACCGACACGGCCATACCATCAATATCGACAATCTCGCCAGTACCAAACTGGGCCGAACGGACAGAATCGCCAATATCAAACGTCGGTACATCGTTAAATTCATCGTATTCGTCATGATGGGCGAATGATGGAACCGGCGCAGTCATCACTTCGTGTCCCATATCCGTCAAAAACCGCGATGCCGGGTTGTAGCTGCGCTGCCCGAATTGCAAGCGACTTTGGGCATAACTTAGGTGCAGTTCCTGGCGCGCGCGCGTCATACCAACATAACATAAACGACGTTCTTCTTCTAGTTCGGCTGGCCCTGCTTCGTAAACACGCGAATGTGGAAAGACGCCTTCTTCCATCCCCACCATAAATACGACAGGAAATTCCAAACCTTTAGCGGCATGAATCGTCATGAGGGTTACCTTTTGCTCGTCTCCCCCGGTATCGGCGCTGGACATCAGGGCAACTTCTTCTAAAAAGTCGGGTAGTGAAGCGAATGATTTGGCGTCGGAAATTAACGCACCAATATTTGATCCGCGTTCCTCACCCGATGGCGTGCCGTCCAAAATATAATCACGATAGCCCGTTTTGTCGATCAACATTTCGATGATATCACCCGGCGACGTGTTCGACTCTATTTTTGCTTGCAACAAGCGTAGTGTCTCGCCAAGTTTTGCCAGGGCAACCCGAGCACGCGGCGTCAGGCTACTGGTTTGTTCGACCGTCACTAACGCAGATACGATATCCAGTCCACTACTTGCCTGCCATGTCAAAAACTTTTCTAGGCTAGTCGCACCAATCCCACGCGTTGGTATATTAACTACCCGACTAAAACTCATACGATCATTTGGCTGATACAGCAGACGTAAATAGGCGATGACGTCTTTGATTTCTTTGCGGTCATAAAACCGAACACCACCGATAATTTGATAGGGAATACGCTGTTGCAGCAAGGCACGCTCTAACGTATAGCTCTGCGAATTCATACGATACAATATCGCAAAATCGCCATATTTGCGCGCCCCCATTGTTACCTGTACGCCAATCCGACTGACCACAGTATAGGCTTCTTCGTCTTGGTCATATACAGGGTGAACCTGTACCGGCGTGCCGATTGGTTCGGCCGTCCATAATTCTTTTTCCGTACGCTGCGTGTTTTTTGTAATCACGTTGTGCGCTGCCTCTAAAATGGCGCCGGTACTGCGATAGTTTTGTTCTAGCTTGATGACTTTGGCACCAGCAAAATCGCGTTCAAAATTGAGAATATTGGTAAAGTCAGCCCCTCGCCAACTATAAATTGACTGCCAATCGTCACCAACCACGCAAATATTCCGATCCTCACCGACCAAGCTTTTGACAATCGCGTACTGAGCGGCATTGGTATCTTGGTATTCGTCAATCAAAATATGTTTGAATTGTGCTCGCCATTTGTGACGGACATCTGGCTGATCACGAAATAGTCGCACTGTTTCAATCAGTAAATCGTCAAAATCAAGTGCCCCGGCCGCAATGCGCATTTTTTCATACAATGTATAAATTTTGGCAACGGCTTGTTGGAATGGATAATGGCTGTTTGCTGCAAACTCTTCGGGACTGAGCAATTCATTTTTAGCGTTGGAAATCGCCGTGCTGACCGCGCGCGGTTTGATCTGCTTATCGGCAATAGATAATTGTTTCATTGCCTGTTTGATTAACCCCTGCCGATCATCTTCGTCATAAATCACAAAGTTAGACTGGATACCAATTTTGTCACCGTCTAATCGCAATAATCGCACGCAAATACCATGAAACGTCCCCATCCATGGCATGAATGTCCGAGTAGTGCCATTTTGGCCAATTAATTGCCCCAGTCGTTCGCGCATTTCCCGGGCAGCTTTGTTTGTAAACGTCACCGCTAGTATTTCGTTAGGCCAAATTTGGTCGTGCGTCATCAAATACGCAATCCGGTGCGTTAATGTTTTAGTTTTACCACTACCGGCGCCGGCCAAAATAAGCAGTGGGCCGGACGTCGTTTTTACCGCGTCTACCTGCGCGGGATTGAGGTCTTTGAATACATCCATTACTACTAGTATAACGGATTATCGCGACGTGTGACTAGATAATATCGAGGAAGTAGAGGGCAGCTGCACTACCACCACCGATAGCCAAAATAAGTAAAATCCACACTACCCATAGCCAATCTGACTTCTTTTTTGCAGGATGAGCAAGTGGTTGATGGTACGAATCGGTGTCGTAAATTGACCCATTGGTCTGATCGCTGGTGCTTTGTTCTTCCTGATATTGTTGGGTAATAGACGTTGGCCCCGCAGCAACGGCTTTGGTGCTAGGTTCGGTAGCGGCAGCTGGTATTTCAACTGGTTTTTCACTTGATTCATTGGCTACAGCAGATGATGCGGATGTTGGCTTTTCGCCTGCTTTTTCGGTTTCTTTTGCAGGTTTTGCGGTTTCGGGTTGCGGTGTCTCTTGATTTTCGTTCGGACTAGCGCTAGCCGAAGTGCCACCATCGGTTTCGATTGCCATCAAATCACTTTGTAGTTCAGGTGGTAATGGCGTTTCATCGGAGGGTGCTGCTGGTAACTGATTGTCAGGATCGTCGGTTGAAAGATTATCGTCATCTACAACTAACGCTCCTAAAACGGGCGCGCGGCTAGGTTCGGCGACAGGTTCGTCATGCGATTCGTTAACCGCTCCGCCTAGCGGACGTTTTGTTACTTTTGCATCAGTCAAAAAAGGAGAGGTGAGTGGCGATGGTTCTTTGTCAGCGGTGTCATCTATCGTAAATAATTCGTCGTCACCCGGCTCGTCTGCTTCGGTGGATTTGTTTTTTGGCGCAGATTCTGCCACTTTGACGTTCGTCGCAGCAGGCGTACTATCAGAAGTTGATTTTTCACCAAATCTGTCGGTCATATCAAGCGGATCTGGCCAGTCACTTTCAGAATTGGTTGCGTCGCTCGACGCTTTAGTTGTATTCGCTTTTTCTGGCGTAGGAGCCGTTTCGGTTTTAACCGTTTCGGGCGCTTTTTCAGGCTCGTCGTCAGGCGTCACCGATGTTGTTACTTTGTCGGATATATCATCAGTAGGCTGGTCAGCTGTGGCGTTTTTGGATGGTTCGATTGTGATTCCCTGACGCGACGTCGGTTGCGGCGCTTTTGTTGAGCCTTTCATATTAGAGGATGGATGAACAACATCCATAAATCGCCCACCACGGCGAGTTGCCAGCGGAGCTGGCGCTGCAGCTGTAGAATTATTAGACGCACTGACTGATTCTTTTTGTGGTGGATTAACTTTGCTGGACGCAGAATGAGGCGTATCGCGTGATGCGCTGTCTGTCCCCGAAAGAGTCGAATCAATATTCAAGGTTGTAATACCATCAGTTTTCGGTGGATCAACTTTTGGCACATCACTCATGAGCGTATTGACTGCCTTGTCTAATTCATCGAAATCCAATTCACTCATTCCCCACCCCTATTTCTTTACTACTACCGAGTCTTTATGTGCCTTTTTTATAATTTCGTTAAAGGCATGCGCATCTAAGCTTGCGCCACCGATTAATAATCCGTCAACGCCATCAATCGACAAATAATCCGCCGCGCTGTCAGCTTTCACACTGCCACCGTATAGCACTCGAATTTCATTAGCTGCTTTAGCCCCGTACAAATGCTTGATCTGGCTGCGAATCGCCGCAACGGCCTTGACGACGTCATCTGGTAGCGCATTATCACCAGTACCGATTGCCCAAACGGGTTCGTAGGCAATAATGACGTCTTGTAATTCGTCGCTCGTAATATTAGCCAGGCCGCCAACAAGTTGATCGTGCAGAATGTCATTCGTTTCGCCAGCAGCACGCTCGCTTGTCGTTTCGCCAATACATAAAACAGGGTGAATATGATTGCGAATAGCTGCCTGAACTTTGTTACGCGTGTCTTTGTCTGATTCGTTAAAAATATGTCGGCGTTCAGAGTGACCGACTATTGCATAATCGACAACCCCACGTAGTTGCGTAGCAGAAACCTCGCCAGTAAACGCACCGTGATCACGCCAGTACATGTTTTGTACCGCTAGTTTGAATTGATGGCGGTCAATCTGCAAACTAAGCGATTGTAGAGCCAGTAACGTCGGCGCCAGTACCACTTCGACGTCACGGCGAACTTGCACTTCCTTTGCCAGTTGATGCAAATACAAACTTGCCTCATTTGTCGTGAGGTTCATTTTCCAGTTGCCAATAATGAGTTTCTTATCTCGAGCCATATAATACTTACGCTTCTTTGCTTTTTAGTGTAGCCTAATTGTTACCGTGCGTCTAGCAAACTTTCAATGCCTGGCAGTTTTTGACCGGCCATCAGTTCCAGACTAGCACCGCCACCAGTGGAAACGTGGCTAAAGCTTGCCCCTTTTCGGGCATCCCAATGCAGGACAAAATCAGCCGTATCACCCCCGCCAATAATCGACATAATGTCGGGATGAGTCGCCAGTGTAAGCGCCAGACGGGCAGAACCGTGCGCAAAATTTGGCTGCTCGGCGTATCCGACCGTGCCGTTCCAGATGACTGTTTTGGCACCGGCAACTAAATCAACGGCTCGTTCAATGCTGGCATCACCAATATCAAGCGCCCTGTCGTCAACGGATACTTCGTCACGGGCCACGTTACGGCGCGGTTCGTCTACGTCTAGCGTCTGCCCGACAGCCAAGTCAGTCGGTAAAATTAAGAAATCATCCACGTTATCGTCACCCACTTTTGCCCTAGCGGCGGTATAAATCGCATCGAGTGTGGTGGTTTCGTCGGCTTCGTACTTGCTTTTTCCCATCTCGCAGCCTTTGTATGCCAAAAAGGTATTCGCCATTGCCCCGCCAATAATAATTTTGTCAGCCACCCGTATAAATTCGGTAATAACATCGATTTTATCCGCGACTTTTGCGCCACCCATAATTACGACGAGTGGTCGCTGCGGCGTTTTCATAGCACGAGTGATGGTCGTATACTCGCGCTCCAGCAACAAACCCGCCACACTAGGCAAATACTGCGTTATTGCCGCTGTGCTGGCATGGGCACGATGAACAACGCCAAAGCCATCTTGAACAAAATAACGGGCGCCGGAATCGCTAGCTAATCTGGCAGCAAACTGGGTGTCATTTGCCTCTTCTTCGGGGTGAAAACGCAGGTTTTCGAGTACAACCACACTACGTTTTGGCGCTCGTTTGACGGCCATTTTGACCCGATCGCCAATGGTTTGACTGACAAACCGCACTGGTTCGCCTAAATGTCTGGCCAAGCGATCGGCAATTGGTTCCAGGCTGAGTTTTGGATCACGTCCATCAGGCCGACCCAAATGACTAATAATCACCACTTTGCAGCCATCAGCGAGTAGCTTCTGTATCGTCGGCAGACTGGCCCGAATTCGAAAATCATCTTCAATTTTCCCATCGCTACTCAGCGGCACATTATAATCTGCCCGTAAAAGTACTGTTTGCCCCTGCAGCGGTACCGTCCTGATTGTTTGTTTAAAAAACCCCATTTACCCCACCGTTTTATCGTTTTCTTTATTCTAACACGCGCATGCGAATTGTATCCGTCGCACCAACAAGCCCTGGCTGCCTACCGCTGACAATCGTCACAGTCACCGTCTCTTCGGCGCCAAAAAAGTTATTCTTTTTTAATTCTTTGGCCAATTCTAGGCCAGCTCGTTCGCCGTCAGGACGAACAAAGCTTCTGTTGGCATAGCTGAGTGCTAATCGTTGAGCAGCCTGTTTATCGCTGGTAACGCTGATAATCGGCAGGTTTGGGCGATGGGTAGCGATATTTGCCGCCGTTGACCCCGATTTTGTTTCACATACGATTGCCGCAACTTTTAGCTGCTCTGCTAGGTTAACGGCCGCTGTACTGATGGCGTCTTGCTGACTGTTTTTCATTTGGATTACTTCGTGCAATGCCCGAACTGAAGCATGTTCTTGGGTGTACAAAATAACTCGTTTCATGGCCGCCACCGTTTCGAGCGGATATTTACCATTGGCAGTTTCGTCTGACAGCATCACCGTATCGGCACCTTGAATCACAGCATTCGCCACATCGCTAACCTCGGCACGAGTTGGTTCGGGCGCATCCACCATACTGGCCATCATTTGTGTCGCAACGATACTCAATTTGCCGTATTTTCGACACAGCGCAATAATACGGCGTTGGACAATCGGCACTACTTCGGCGCCCGCTTCGACAGCCAAATCGCCACGTGCAACCATCACGCCGTCACTGGCCTGAACGATTTCTTCTAATACGTCATCTTTGATGGCTGCCTTTGTCTCGATTTTTGACACAATATGCGCCGTCGATCCTTGGGCAACAAGAATTTGGCGCAGA
>DASSWW010000056.1:0-3188 GCA_035704495.1 Saccharimonadales bacterium (SeqCode) | reverse complement strand
TAGTCTAGGGCGAATGCTAAATTGCCTAGGTAATTAAGTGCTGCCCATACACCAAGGTTCGTCAGAAAAAAAACAAACGCACGGTTGGCTTCCGGCGTAGAGGTGCGCGACCGCGAAATCGACAACGCAAAAATAGTTATTACAATTTCAAGCGCAATTAAGCCAAGTAGTGTCACGATGCCCATGCACGAATTATACTATACTTTAATAGCCAGCAGCCGAGTTCTTGCCAAGTTTTGTCCGCATATAGGCGCGCATTGCTGATATGTAAAAATGCGTTCGTGGAAAAGAAATGTTTTGCGCCCCGTCTTCGGCATCATGCATCATGCCTTTTGGTGCATATTTAATTTGCTTTTGACGTTTTGAATTGATTGGCGCTAACAGATGGTTTAACGCTTGTTTTGATGCGACCGCTGCCGCCATTTTGACACCCGCCGATACCGTTGGGGTTGATACGGTTGCATTCGCGACCTTTTCAAATATATTCATATCAGCATACGATGGAATGTGTGGCACCCAGCGCGAAATCGGAACCGTCTGGCTGGCGATCTCTTCGATTGAGTCGTCTTCACTCAGTCCCAAATACGACTCGAATGTTTTCCCGTCTGGTGAAAATGACGTGACATACGATCCAAACCCAACATTTAATGCCATGACGACTGGTATATCATGACTTCGCGCGGCACGGGCAATCATGACGCCGATTTCGTGGCTGGTATATTCGGTCTCATCACATATCAAATCACTGCCAGCAATAAAATCATCTATTGTGTCGGCAGTAACACCAGTATTGTATACCTCGATTTCGGCAAATGGATTAATGTCTTTGATTATTTCGGCAATTACTTCTGCTTTGTTGCGTCCTAATGTATGGTAATTTGCGCCCGCTTGGCGGTTCAGGTTACCTACTTCAAACACTTCGGGATCGGCTAATTTAAATTTACCCACGCCGGATTGCGCTAACGTCACCGCCAATTCGCCACCATCACCGCCCGCACCAGCAATCGCCACAGTCGACTGACCCAAGCGGGCTTGTTCTTCTTTACTCATCCAGCCCAAGTTACGGTCATACTGTGCTTCGGGTAATCGATAAAACGATTTCAATGCCACGGCGCCTAATCCTTTTGTTGCTTTGTCATTTTCAAAAAATGGCGCAAAGCGTTCTGGCATGCCTAATTCTTTTAGTTTGGGATGCGTCATGCGCCTCAAGTCACGTTGATGAATACTTCTGGTCATCGAATTTGGATCGATAGTCACTAGCAAATTGCTCGAATTATACTCCGACGTAAATTGTGGCTCATCGACAATAGTGTGAACGGACGCGCCTAAATTGTTCAAATAATTGCGAAACCACGGTTCAATCACAGCATACACAGGATCATCTTTACCGATTACTTCATCTGTTAAAGCACGTATCAGATAGGTTCCGAGTAGTTGAGAGGTCATGCCTTTATCAGTTGTCGGCAGCAGACCTTTGTCGACAATAAACCGAGAAACCTCGCATGCCGCATCGCCCATTCCCTTTTCAGTATGCGTAATTTTGTCAGCAAAAAGTTTTTCTGCAGGCAGCAGCATATCAGGTTGGTCTTGGTTTCTATACAACATTCGAGCCGTTGCAAGAATGTTCTGGCTAGCGTCGACAATGACAAAGTGCGACGCCGTGTCGTCGTATTCATCGTATTCTGCCCCATTTTCGTCCAGGACTGCAAGTTCGAGATAGTTATGATCGGATACATAACTTTTAGCCCGTAATTTGCCCAACTTAAGCCAAAGATCGGTATCGGCCTTTGTAATTTTTTTTATTTCCGCGGGCTGACCAATCTCGTAACGGACATCTTGATCCCCCGTGTCCCTTGGCAGCATTTCTGTCATCTTGTTGCTAACTATATACAATATGCTATACTAAAGTCAAACCATGACCAAGATCGCCATCATCGAAGACGACACCGTTATTAACCAAATGTACCGCATGAAATTTGAAGCGGATGGTTTTGAGGTGCGCCTGGCCGATAACGGCAAACGTGGCGTCGCATTGGTAGAATCATTCCAGCCAGACATTATTTTGCTTGATCTACAAATGCCAGAAATGGACGGTGCCGAGGCACTAGCTGAAATTCGCGCCCACGATTGGGGCAAAAAGATTCCCGTTATTATTTTGACAAACCTTGGTGAAGAAGAAGCGCCTAAAACATTACGCGCATTAGGTATCCACAGCTATATCGTCAAAGCCGACCTGACACCTAGTCAAGTTGTCAGCCGCGCCAAAGAAGCACTCAGCGCCTAAAGAATTTTATTATTCAGCATCCTCGGCAACCCGAAGTGCTGCTTGGATGACGTTATCGCATAGCGCCGCAATCGTTAGCGGACCAACGCCACCCTTTTCTGGTGTAATTGTCAGGTCATCTCGCTGCCTGACCGTTGCATCGACATCACCTGTAATGACGCCATTTTCGCTGGCCGTTCCGGCGTCAACTACCACCGCACCGATCTGAATCATATCACTGGTAATTAAACGTGGTACTCCGGTCGCCGAAACAATAACATCACTTTTGCGTAACACGCTAGCAATATCAACATGCGTATCATCTAGGACGGTCACCGCGTAGCCGTTACTTTGCCATATTTTTGCTAAGGGTGCACCGACTAGCCGGCCGTTACCGACAATGGCAATCGTCTTGTTTGCTAGATCAACGGCATAGCCCGCCAGCAACCAATTAATCGCCGTTGCGGTCGCGCTGTCGTACTGTGCGTTGTCGCCTAATCCATCAACATCTTTTTCGGGCGCAATCTGGTTAACGATATCGTCTGTCATTTTCATGTCAGCCAGCGGTAATTGGACAATAATACCATGAACCATCGGATCATTATTTAAACGCGCAATCGTTGCTGACATATCACTTTCAGCGACTGTTTCGACCACCGTTTCAATCAAAATTTCCTGGCCGTAACGCTGTTTTAGCCGAATATATGTATCGACGACGGGCGACGCGGTCGTACTTTTAATAATCACAAGACGTGGAAAAATACGCGATGCTTGGCGAAGCGCACGAACTTGGCGCGCCTGACGTTCCTCGATATAACCGACTAATTCGGCACCATTCAATAATTTTGTCATTACTTTCTATCATACCATCTGTTAAATTATTCACTGCTTTTCAGCGCAAAATAATCTATTATAAAATCACCTC
>DASSWW010000005.1:0-3534 GCA_035704495.1 Saccharimonadales bacterium (SeqCode) | reverse complement strand
TCATCGATAGGCCGGCCGTCTAGTCCAGTGTTGGTATCGAGTAAATTGAGGCTGGCTGCATTATATACACGAATAATCCCATTTTCATCGGTACTAAGTACGGCGTCAGCTAAATTATTAACGATGGTCAGAATACGGTCACGTTCGAGTGTTTCTTGGGCTTTGCTGCGGCTAAGTTCTGCTGTATCGACTTCTTGGATTTGGCTGATTGATAGTGCGGTAATACCAACGATTAATAGTGATATGACGGTAATAATATTAGTAAACAAGATTGTTTCAGCGCCTAGGTGCAACACGGCGTCCGCAGCAGCCGCGGCGACCAGTACCAGGATGCTCAGCCGCAAACCGTCACGGTAAAAATAGGCATAGGTTGCAATGAACAGCAAAATCCAACCGGCGATAAAAGGTGTCGCAAAGCCAGATACGAACAATATATACAGTGCCGCCAACAGATGGCAAATGACAAGGCTAAGTGCGTAAACTAATTTATTAGTTGAAGAATACAGAAAATAGAACGATGCAAGCACGACCCACGGAATCATAATCGAAAAAAACACTATGTCATTGATATAGTGTGATCGATCGGCAACGCCGTATTGGATAAAAAGTCCGTAAAACGTCAGTACGACAGGAATGATTAAACTGGCAAAACGGATAATTTGCGCCGTACGATCATTAATTTTCACCCCACCATGGTACATATTAAATTTATTATACGCTGTAACGTAAGCTTTTTAAATAGATGGACTTTCTTTTTTTAATTCTCGGCGGTGAGTTTTGTACTGCGCATCCGCAGATTCGACTAAATGCCAAAAACTTTCCGAGTGATTCATGTGTACAGTATGGCTAAGCTCGTGCAGCAAAACATAGTCAATTAGCTCGAACGGCAGTTTCATCAAAGCAATATTCAGGCTGATGGTGCCGTTGCTACTACAACTGCCCCACCGTCCGCTGGCATGTGAAAATCTAGCTTTTTCGTAAGTGAAATTATATTTATTAGCTAGGAATGCCAAACGTTTTGGTAAATAGCTTTTTGCTTCTAATCGCAGTGCGTCGATAACCGCATCACGGACGATTCGCGCAACGTCGGTATCGTTAATGTCTTTTTTGGACGGTAACGATACGATTATTTGTTGTCCATGACGTTTTGCGGTCGCTGATTTGGCGCTTGTAGAGCGTACAATTAATGAATGACTTTTACCTATCTGCATGCCATGTTCGAAAATAGTGTCGCTGTGTTGTTCGGCTAACATAGCGCGAAGTTCGTTACGTGATGTTTTCAGTAATCGCTTGACTAAAAATAATGGTGCATATAATGGTAATGATGCTCGCAGTCGCCCATCGGGGGCTACTTTGATGCGAACATGCGAAGCCCGTGCGCTGCGGCGAAGGATAATGGTTCCAAACTCTTCATCTATGATTGTTGGCACGGTGTAATTTCTATCTGACGATGATATTGTTGCGTCGGCTACGTTCGGCGCGTACTGGGGCGACGGTATGAGTAGTAATTTCAGCGCGTGGCGCAGAAAGCTTTTTCAGTACGACTTTTGCCTGCGTAGCGTACGTGTGTTTGCCGCTGATGACAATCGGTTTTTCCAGATTGTTTGGCACGGTAAAGCGTTTGACAATACGTTCGTACTCGTCAATGGTCAGCGTCCGGTTAGTTTTGTTTTTTGTTTCTTTGACGGCGCGTAGTTTAGTTGTGTTGGGGTCGGTTTGTACCCATACGAATAGCGTTTGGTATCCGGCAGTACGTGCTTGTCTGGACATTTTTTCACGCTCTGTGCGTGTATCCATCATGCCTTCGATAATAATTGACTGGCGCGTTTTTAGTAGTTCGGTGATTTGGTTTTGTAATACGATTGCTGCTGCATCGTTATTGTTGTCGGTGAATGGAAGAATTTTTTCGAGGCTGGCGTAAGGCGCATTAAATGTTTCGGCAAATTTTTCTGCAAAAAAGCTTTTACCGCTTCCGGGTACTCCAACCATGACAATAACGTGAGGTTGGGCAAGACTTAACGATTTCATATATGACAGTATAGCAAATTTATGCACAAATATATACTGGCTGTTGTGTATAAAATAGCACCAAAATATAACCTTTACCGTTATAATGGGAGAATATGACATCAAAACGCCATAACAATCCTTCGCTCGTCAGATTTTTTGCCGGTTCGATAACAATTAGTATCCTCGCATTAGCATTCGTTTATGTTTATTTGGGCTGGCAAGCGGCACTAGTGACGCTGGCATTGATGGTCATCGAAATCACCTTTAGTTTTGATAATGCAATCATTAACGCCAGGGTACTGAATACGATGAGCTATTTTTGGCAGCAGATATTTATGACAATCGGTATTTTAATTGCAGTGTTTGGAATGCGCATCGTTTTCCCTATTGTTGTCGTCATGTTGAGTGCTGAGTTGTCGTGGAACCAAGTTATTGATTTGGCGCTGAACCATCCGAACGAATACGCCGCCGCCATTAGTGGTGCGCATACCAGTATCGCTTCGTTTGGCGCTATGTTCCTGTTGATGCTGGCGCTACACTTTATGTTTGATAGGTCACGGAGTATTTTTTGGATCAGTCGGATCGAACGCCCCATGCAGAGGGTCGGACGATGGTGGCTGCCTGCCTTTGTCAGCGCAGTCTTACTTGTCATTGTTGCGTACCTGCCGTTTAATCATCATCAAGAGGACACCTTGCTGGCGGGCGGTATCGGTATTGTCACCTATCTGGCAGTGAGCGGATTGTCAGCGGCGTTTAGCAAACAGCACGAAAGGGCGGAAAAGCGTGCAGGAAAAAAATTACTAAAAACTGGCATGGCTGGTTTTAGTGCCTTTATTTATCTAGAAATCCTGGACGCCAGTTTTAGCCTAGATGGCGTGATTGGCGCATTTGCAGTGACGCAAAACGTCGTGTTAATTGCTGTTGGACTGGGTGTTGGCGCGGTGTGGGTGCGTTCGCTGACGCTATATATGGTCCGGCACAAAATATTGCATGCCTACCGCTATTTGGAACACGGCGCGCATTATACGATCGCTATTTTGTCTGTGGTGCTTTTAATCAGTCTATTTTATAGCATCCCCGAAGCAGTCGCTGGTGTAGCTGGCATTATTATTATTACCCTGTCCGTTATTACGTCAAAAAACAGAAAAAGACCGCACAAAAAAGTTATTGCTAAGTAACTCGCCGCGACATTCGTGGGTGAAATTCGTTTTCTTCACCGTCCATAATAGAAAATTGGTTTTTTTCGTAAAACGGAACGGCGCTCGGCACTGATTGCAGGCGAATTTCGCTAAGATTATTCTGTTGCGTCACAATAACTAACTGGTCGATAACAAAGCGACCAACGATGCCCATTCCGCGCCTGTGTGGCGTCACCGCAAGGCCTTCGAGCCAGGCGAAATCTCGATTTGTTTTTTTGCGATAATTCGCGACTGCTAGTAATGTCGTTATGTCTTCGTCGGCTTCTGTAGCGACATAACATTGTTGACTAGCAAATGCTTCAAGTAAAAGATGAACTCTTTCAAC
>DASSWW010000016.1:0-27251 GCA_035704495.1 Saccharimonadales bacterium (SeqCode) | reverse complement strand
TAAATAATCCCGCTTAACCAGATTATTTTTGTTATGATAAAGTAATGAAGAAAATTGGTATTGTTGGCTTTGGGCGATTTGGCGAATTACTTGCCAGGTTAAGCACTGGTGTCTTTGATGTACATATCGTTGAATCCGACCCGCAGCATAAAAGCGCCGCCGCAGAAAACTACACAGTCATTCCATTCGAGTCGTTAGTCGATATGGACTATATTTATCTGGCAGTACCTATATCCAAAATTGAAAATATACTAATACAACTTGCGTCAATTGTCACCGAAAATCAGGTGGTAATTGATTTGTGTTCGGTAAAAGTATACCCGGTGCAACTGATGAAAAAATATTTGCATCATGTTCAGATACTTGGTTCGCATCCCTTATTTGGGCCTGATAGTGCCAAAAAAGGACTGCAGGGATTGCAAGTTGCCATTTGTCCGATTAATATTAGCGATGATAATTTGCAAATACTGACGGATTTTTGGACAAACCAAGGCGTCGTTATTCTGCAAACGACGCCCGAAGATCACGACAAAGATTCGGTCTATTCACAGGCCTTTACCTATGCGGTTGCGCGAATTATTAACAATATGCAGCTGCCTGACATCACATTTACCACTAGAAGCTACAAAGCCATTACCGAAGTTGCCAATTTGTCAGCTAACGACACCGACCAACTGTTTCACGACATGTTTTTTTACAATCCCTATTTTCGTCAGATGAAAGCGCAGCTTGAACAGTCCATCACGACGACTGACATCATATTAAATGAAATCGAGGCCGAACAATCAGCTGCGAAACCATTTTAAACAAATTTATAAAACAATATTCAAAACGATTGTCAGCACCAAACTTAATACGATGCTAATGATGATGCTGGGTAATAAATAAAATTTTACTTTTACTTTACCTTGCTGCCTGTTGTGCATCCACTTATTATTCCACCGCATGGTTTTATTGAATAGTATTGTTTGGCGCTGGTGTTGGCGCGGAAGTAGGTGCAGGTGTTGGCGAATCGACGTTATCTGTGCCCGACTGTCCGCTAAACATATTAAATCCGCCAAAAGCAAAGAATAATACAATTAGCACCAACGCGATAATCAAACCTACCCAGCCACTTGATCGACGATCATTGTCTTTTACAATAACGGTTTCTTTATCTCTCGTTTCATTATCAGCCATATATTCTCCTTTTATTTATGTATCACTCACCATTCTACAGGTGGACTTATGCAAAAGCTGTAAGATAATTAACTAATTGGCGGTGATGGCGGTGGAGTGTTTTCACTCATAATACTATTGGCTTGTTGCTCGGTACCTAGTATCTGCTGGACCTGTTCTAGACTAATACTAATTGTACTACCTGGCTGCACACTGCCCGATAGCATCTGCTTGGCGACGGTGTTTTCGACTGCTCGCTGCACGATACGACGCATCGGACGCGCACCTAGCCGTGGATCGTAACCTTTGTCTACCAAAAATAGTTTTGCGTCCTGCGCAACGTTAACCGTAATTTTTTGCAGCGCCATGTTTTTATTAATACCAGCCATAATCAAATCAATCACTTGGACAAGTTCTTCTTTGCTGAGTGGGCGGAATGTCACAATTTCATCAAAACGGTTTAAAAACTCTGGTCGGAACTGATTGGTATTAATCAGTTCATCAACAAATTGTTTTTCAAATTGCTCTAGCTGATAACCCCGATCAATATATTCACGAATCCTATCCGCGCCGGCATTAGACGTAGCGATAATAATGGCGTCACGGAAACTGACTTCGCGGTTTTTAATATCGCGCAAAATGCCTTCATCTAGTAGCTGCAGCAACGTTGTTAGGACTTGCGGATGCGCCTTTTCAATCTCGTCCAGCAATATGACACTGAATGGCTGCTTCATCGCCTGAGCGGTCAGGCTCATTGGATCATCTGCGCCATCGGCGATTAAACGCGAAACGTCTTGCGCACCGACGTATTCATTTAGATCCAAACGAATCATGCGATCTTCGCCGTCAAAATAGACATCGGCTAATGCTTTAGCAAGCTCGGTTTTACCAACACCAGTTGGTCCCAAAAATAAAAACGTACCAATCGGACGATTTTGATTACGCACCCCTGCTCTGGCGCGGCGCAGTGCGTCACTAACTACACCAACCGCGCGCGTTTGATTAATCATACGTTTATGAATCAAATCCTCTAGGTTTAATAATTTCTGTCGTTCATCGTCACCACTAGCTACGCCCACTTTGATATTCATGGTTTGTTCGATCGCTTTTTGTACCGACGGCACCGTCACCAAACCATTTTCAGCATAACTGGCTGCGGATTCCATTAATTTCAGGGCGCGGCCTGGCATTGCTAAATCGTGAATATAACGCTGACTCAGGCGATATGATTCTTCGAGTGATTGATAGGTGTAGGTCACTTTGCGCTGAAACTCGGTAATAATCAGCTTGTCACGCATGACCATAATTGTTTCATCCTTGTTAGCTTCGGCAACACTAATACGATTTAACGCATTGACTAGCGAGCCGTTGCGTTGGCCGATTTGCAAAAAGCGTTGCTCGTCCATCGTCAGAATCAGACGCAATCGTCCAGCCTCTAAAATCGGCAGTAACATATTGGATAGATCAACGGACCCTATACCGTCTTCGAAAAACAGTTGAGCGTTATCCAGACAAATAATAATATTTTTTGCGTTATAGGCCTCGCCAAGTACTTTCGTAATCAAACTTTCCAACTGGCCACGGCCTGGCGCAGCAGCAATTAGCGCGGACGAATCAAGCAAAATCACCTGGCGGAATTTTAGATTATTTGGCAGTGTCGACGAAGCATCCAGCAAACGTTCGGCAAAGGCATGGACAATCGTGGTTTTACCAACGCCAACCGCCCCTACCAGAACGGCGTTTTGCCGGCCGGCCGTTCCAAACGTGGTGATAAGTTGATCGAGTGCCTGGGTATGGGCCTCTAAATCAGCCGAGAGCAATCCACCGCGGGCAATTTGCTCACTAATATTCTGGCCAAACCTAGTCAGCAGTGGAATATAGCCAAATGACCAGTCACGGGCAATACCGCCTGTTCGTTTTGGACGACCATGCTGATTAATTAAATCGTGAATATGTTGATGCCACTGGACCCCGCGAATTAAATCATCGTCATCAAGTCGCAAATGTGCCAACAAACCTTCGTGCTGCGGAAAACTGCGCAGTAACGCGACGACCAAAATGCCGCCAGTGATATGCGGCGAACCAAGTTGCTCGCGAATCGCCATCGCTTCTTGCCATACCGCTGGCATTTCACTAGCGTCTTTTGAAGCAATTTCTTGTAGTGTTCGGGCACTAATCCCAAACCGACCACCAAAAAACTGACCGCTCTGTACCCGCCCGACAGCCGTCGCAACCTGGTGTGGCGTTGGTTGTTTTGATAATTGACCTAAAATGTCACTGGACAACAAATCGTCAATCGTCTGAGGATTTTTAGGGCTTGGCAAATGTTTTAATTCTTTGGTGTACCAATCTGTTAACATGGCAGGAATCGCTGCAAATCCAATCAACGCCCAACCAATTGGCTGTCCAATAATCACAAAGGCGATACCAGCGATAATTAATAGTACCGCACTAACCGACAACAAACGCTGCCAGACGCCACCCAGCATGTAACCAATACGTGCCTTTTGGGCGCGAGCGCTATTGTAGTGAAATGCTACAGGCTCCATGGTATCCATCCTGAAATAAATAGTATAATGCCGATCAGCGGTAATATTGGAACAATTGCCCACATAACTACCGTAATAATACCCAGCACACTATGCATAACAATTGCGCCAGTACCAATAACAATCATTGTCAATCGCACCATCGCCCCAATCCCCCGCGATATAATGCGATCCATAAAAGCACGCAGTCGAACGCCAAGTGGCCCGTCTACCCTACCGGCAGAAATTTGGCGAAAAGGCGAAAATAATGTTTTCGCTAACAGATCAATTGAAAAATAATCAATGGTGTTAGCCAGCCGTTCTCGCAGCATAGTAAACCGCTGCCGCCAACCAGCACTGTACCACCACGATAAAAGACCGACAATAAACATAATCTTATTGTAACTCAACCCCTCCAGTTACGCCATAATAGTATGTAGATGAACAAATAAAATGCGTTTATCTATTTTTTCAGAGCCGAGCGCGATGACACAGAGTATAATAGGTATATGTCAAAACCGTATATCACTTTGCTGGGTAAAGCAGTTCGTTCAATTGCGCGAATGCGTGGGGGTGGATCAGCCCTACCTGGGTTGTTTGTTGAAAAAATTGATCCTGATTTTATTCGTCGCACACTGGCGACATTGCCGCACGGCGTCGTGGTTATTAGCGGTACTAATGGCAAAACCACGACAACAAAAATGGTGGTCGCATTACTGGAAAGCCAGGGATTAAAAGTATTTACTAACCGAACTGGCAGCAACTTTACCCGTGGTGTCGCAGCGGCATTACTGGGTGAAGTCGATAACAGAGGAAAACTTGCGGCTGATATTGCTATTTTGGAACTAGATGAAGCGCATGCCGTGCACTTTGTCAAAACAATCCCGCCTCGTTATAGCCTGCTGCTAAACGTCATGCGTGACCAGCTAGATCGCTTTGGCGAAATCGATACCACCACAAAAATGCTAGCCGCAATTGCCGATAAAACCACCGATACCGTCGTATTAAACCGCGAAGATCCGCGCGTCGCGTCTATCGCAACTAAATTATCAGAAAAATCAGTCCGTTATTTTGGACTCGACCCAAAGCTAACCACGCTATTCCCGAACGACGACGATATGCGTGGTAGCACTGCCAAATTACGTCAACTGCCACAAGCCGACGTCGTGTTGCAAACTTTAAAAGACACAACGGCTACTTTTTTAGTGGATGGTAAAGCCGTGACGACAACGTTGCAATTACACGGTATTTATAATGTGTATAATGCCGCGGCCGCCCTAGCACTGACACGCGCTATATTACAGGACAGCGAACATGACGAAGCCAAACTCATCGACGCCCTAGCTGCCGTCACACCCGCCTTTGGACGTGGCGAAACGCTGATCGTCGACGGGCAGCCGTTCGAAATCGTCTTGGTCAAAAACCCTAGCGGCTTTCGCCTAAGTTTATCCTCGTTCAAACCCGCAGGGTATCACACAATGATTGCCATCAACGACAATTACGCCGACGGACGTGACATGTCATGGCTGTGGGATGTCGAGTTTGACAGTCTGCGCGAAGCGGGTGTCACGACCGTCGCTGGTATTCGCGCCTATGATATGGCGCTGCGTTTGCAATACGACGAAATCGCCGTTTCGCATGTCGAACCTAATTTATCTGCCGCGTTGCGTTACTTTATTGCCAGCAGCAGTGATACGCCAAAACGGCTATTCTGTACCTACACGGCTATGCTGGCACTGCGCCGTGAACTCGCCAAAATTACTGATGTGGAGCATATCTCATGACCGAAAAATCGATTACTTTACTGCAACTGTACCCTCGTGATATGAATATTTACGGTGACTGGGGAAACGTATTGGTATTAAAACGCCGACTAGAATGGCACGGATATAGTGTTAATCTGACCGAATATAATCCAGGAGATAGCTTTCCTGATAACGTCGATCTAATCGTCGGTGGTGGTGGTCAAGATTCTGGCCAGGATATTATTCAAAAAGACCTATTAAAAATCGGTAATCGTTTACGTGATTTAGCAAATGACGGTATGCCGATGTTGATGGTGTGTGGTCTGTACCAAATGTTCGGCAGATTCTTTAAAACCCAAGACGGGCACATTATCAAAGGTATCGGGCTGCTTGACATCGAAACGCACGCTGGGCCAGAACGACTGACAGGCAATATTACGACCGAAAGCGAACAATTCGGACAGATTATCGGCTACGAAAACCATAGCGGCCAAACCTTTCTAGGACCAACAGCCACACCACTTGGAAAAGTCGTGAAAGGTGCTGGCAACAATGGTCAAGATGACAGCGAAGGCGTGCGCTACCATAACGTGATTGCCAGTTACATGCACGGATCAATGCTGCCAAAAAATCCAGCGATTGCTGACTTTTTAATCGAACAAGCCGTCATTCGTAAGTACGGCGACTTTACGCCAACGGTGATTGATGACCGCTTTGCCGAACGCGCCCGCACTGTCGCGTTAAAACGGCCGCGGTAATATATACCCCTAAGCTACTGGTGCGAGCCGCTCTTCACCCAAACTAAACTGTTGTATAACGTAGCGTTTTGCTTTGTCGGACAACATCGTCTGAATATCATCTTGTTCAAACCGTGCCCGCAAAATCGGTAGTACCATTCCGTATTTACGCCTAAAATGTTTGTGTTTGGCGCCTTGGCCTTCGACGTCATAATTCACACCCAGACCGTTATCGCACCAATCCGAAAACTTGACCAACCACGCCTGCGGCGATTGTATGGCAGTGGCAACTTTATCAGTATAGGCCTGCAGTTTGTCGCTGTAATTAGCCGGTGCTTCGGACTGCGGTGGATTGGTGACGGCCGCAACAGTTGTGGCGGCTTGTTCAGAAAACAGCACGCTAATATGACTAAGTGCTATCGTTTGCTGCTGCTTTGGATCTATCGTATCCATGTTTTCCATACCGAAAACTGGTGCGCCGTCGTTGGTGACCAAGCTGCCATTTATCATCTCAAGCGGATGGTCTTCGACGATGTCATGCAACATACCGGCGATAATCACATCTGGATCTTTGACATCCATATAATGCGCCAAGCGATTCGCCACGCGCAGCAAATGTTCAGTGTATGGACGGTTTTTGTGACGATCACTTGCGTGTGCCTTGACTATTAAGTCATAGGCAAACGTCATTTGTTGCTGCTGATCGAACGTCCAATCATGCGAAATGTCGACCAGCGATGTATACAATTCTTCGGTATTTTTATCTTTTAGTTTTAGGGTCTCAACCTTATACGATTCTGCATTATTGGGTCGGTACGATTCATTCATGGTGAACGCCTTTCCTTTTCGAATCTGCCAGCTGATTTAAAAAACGGCCGCGCATAAAGATTCGATTTTTAGTTAACCTTTATGCAGCAACCGCATTGGACGGAAATAAAATTATTTCCCGCTGACCTACTACGTTTTTATAGTGTCATTATAAATTGTTTGTGTCAATAGTGCTGTTTTATGAATGAACGCTCAGTTAAATTTTGTGTGGTTGGGAGGACGACACTTAGACTTGCGGCCTCACGGCCCCCAGCCGTGCGCGCTACCAACTGCGCCACATCCCGATATGTTATTTATCCAGCCGCTTGCAGCTTTTTCAGTTCATCTACCACCTGTTGGCCGTGACCAAGTGGCGTCACTCGGCCATAAGCTTTGACGACTTGACCATGCGGATTAATGATAAAAGTTTTGCGCAATACGCCTTCTTGGCCGAATTGCTTTTTACCCCAAGCCCCATAGGCGTTCATGGCGGTCATATCTGGGTCGCTGAGTAGCATGAAATTGAGAGTATACTTTTCCTTGAATTTGTCGTGGCTACTGGCGTCATCTTTGCTGACACCAATAATTTCGGCGCCGAGCGTAGCAATGTCGTCCCGCGCATCACGCATGCCACAGGCTTCAATCGTACACCCGGGCGTGTCATCTTTTGGGTAAAAATACAGCACCACCCATTTGCCAGCATAGTCAGCAAGTTGATGAAGCGTACCATTTGTATCGCGAAGTGCGAAATCGGGTGCGGGGTAAGGAGTTTCTTTCATGTCTCTAGTATATCCTAAATGGTGGGGTATAATTATTGTTAGTGACCGAAAAAAAATCTTCTCGTATTTTAACCTTTGACCTTTTGCGGGGCTATTTTTTAGTAGCGATTATTCTGGATCATCTAGCCTTTTACCCTAACGGCCTGGACTGGTGGAGTGGCCGCGGTGGGTTGTATGTGTCAGCGGCCGAAGGTTTCTTTTTGATTTCTGGTATTGTACTGGGTATTGTGCGCGGCTCAAAACTGATCGACCGTTCATTTGGCGTGGCAGCAAAACTACTACTAAAACGTAGCGTCCAGCTGTATATTACCGCTATTGTTCTGATGCTTTTGTTCACCTTTATTGGCTGGTTCTTCCTGGATAACCCTGGGTTGAAACCGGGTATTCGATCACCTGACGAAAATCTGCTGCGTATTATTTGGGGGGCGTTAACCTTTGAATATATTTACGGTTGGGCGGATTATTTACGATTGTACGCCATATTTATTCTGTTTAGCCCGATTGCTGTTTGGTTATTACGCAAAAAATTATGGTACGTCGTGCTGGCTGTCAGCATATTTATCTGGACACAGTTCCATAATTCGACACTTGGTTCGGAGGAATTATCACAAGTTTATAGCTGGCAACTTATATTCTTTAGCGGCTTGATTATTGGTTTTCACTGGGACGCAATCGCCAATTGGTGGCGTCGTTTGAATGTAACTATTAGGAAAGTAACGATTGGGATTGTCGTCAGCCTGGCCGCCGTAACGATGGTAACGAACTTTGTCGTTTTGTATGGCCAGTCACTTCTAGGATTACCATTCGAATTTTTGCCTGCTATTCACGACGCCGTATCGCCATTCTTTGATAAAGAAGAGTTGCCTATCCCACGATTAGCACTCTTCCTGTTGTGGTTCTGGGCGAGCTTTTGGCTATTTGCCCGCTTTGAAAAACAAATTATGCGCGTACTGGGATGGTTATTACTACCATTTGGTGCTAATTCCTTGTATGTGTATACGCTGCACGCCGTACTGGTTTTCTTCGTCCACCTAATCATTACCGGCGGCACGATGCCGGCCGTCGTAAACTTTGTCTTATCCGTTTCGATCGTGCTACTTATTTGGCTTGCGGTTCGTTACAAGGTATTGATGAATGTTATTCCGCGCTAAATTTTTGTATATGTAATGCTTCAAATGATTGCTGCGAAACCGAACGAAAATCGGTCGGCAATACAAGTTTTGGTTCGCCGTAATAAATGTAGAAAAGAGTATCCGCCGCGCCGATAGAACCGACCGGATTAGTCACGTGTAGCGGGCTGTTCGATAGCGGTGCATAGCCACCACCCAGTGCGACGGTTTCGCTATAAAAATAGATTTGGCAATCGGGCAAATAGTACATTAGTTCAATTGCGACATACGGGTCAGCTGCCACAACGGACGTTTGGTCGTCACATGGCGCAATGGCTGCCGCCGTTTGTTCAATCGTCGGTGTTTGCATACGTTGAAAATTATAATTACCAACTTGTGCCAAATGGACGGTACCTACTAACAGGGTTGCAAATAACAACCCGGCGATTATCCACATCTTTTTAGCCTGTCGAAATGATTTTTTATTAATCGCTAGTGCAATCGTTACGCCAACAAATAGCATGCCACCAATCGCTATGTGCGCTAAATAACGCTCGACATACATCGGCCTATTCAGCGATACTAACGTCAAGACAGCGACAGGCACCGCTAGGTAGGCCGCGAGTAACACAAGGTACGGTCGCTGCGCTGCCGACACGGTTTTATAGGCTTTTACCGCAAAATACGTTACGGCAACAATAACAAAAACGACCAGTAGTGAAACCACTGCACCCAGCTGCCAGGCCGGCTGATAAACAAAATTAAAGGACACTATGCCTAATAGATTTATCAAAGTGAGCGGCTGAGATATCGCTGCTAATGCACCGTTATTTACTTGCGCCAAAAAAGTAGGCAGCCACGGTAAAAACAACACGACGCTGCCAACATAGGCAAGCAGCCAACGGGATTTTATAATAGATCGTTTGGTTTTTAGACTCATCGAAATCAACCATACAAAATGAGCAATCCACAGTAGCGCTAGGTAGTATAGCGTATACACTCCTGCCGCTACTAAAACGGCATACAGACCATATAGTAACCACTGTTTTTTGCCCGTTGCCTGCATGGCGCGCACCAAAACATAGGTTGCCGCAATACCGATTAACGAAGCCAGCGCATACATCCGAATTTCAAAACCATAGCGCAGTATAAACGGTGCGAACACGACAAAGGGTAACGCGACTAGCGCCACTCGCGCGCCAAACGTACGCCGAACGAATAATCCCGCAAAGATAACTGCTGCGCTCATTGCCAGCACGCTCAGACTACGTAGCGCTAATTCACCCCAACCAAACAGCGCCGCCCAACCTTTTAATAATATATAATACAACGGCGGGTGCGTATCGACTGACGCCAAATATACCAATCGGTCCAGGGGCTGCTTTGCAAGCAATATAGAATACGCCTCGTCAAACCATACGCTTTGATGCAAGCCAATCAGCAGACTCATTGTAGCAGCAACAAGTGACCCAATAACGAGTACGCCAATAAAATGACGTTCCGCCCATGAAGTTTTTTTGATAAATGGCAAGCGGGCAAGTAATCGAGATATCATATAAATAATGGTAACTGCTTTGGAGCAAAAAAGCTACTGATACAATCTACTGGAAATTGTGCGATATTTACGCTATAATCACTCTGGTAACACCTATCGGGGTGTGGCGCAGTTGGTAGCGCGCGCGGTTTGGGACCGTGAGGTCGAAGGTTCGAGTCCTTTCACCCCGACCATAGAAAAAGTCCGGCATTTTTGTCGGACTTTTTCTATGGTGCGGCGTAGATTCGAATCTTCGACTCCCGCCCTGGCGGGATAGCCGAAGGTTCGTGTAGCGCCGAGCAGTAAAAATGTGTTTACATATTTTTACAAACAAGCGGAAATAGCGAACAAAGCGAGCGCCTGACTCTCACCCAAAATTGGACTACTCAACAGGCACCAACTCGGTTGATACGACTGGCTCGTCGTCTTCTTCTTCCTCTTCCGGCTCTTCTACAACGCGACGAGAATTTTCGAGGAATTCTTGCAGCTGCGAATCGGTTTTATAGTAGAACTGTATTTTTTCAGAATCTTCACTATTCAAATCTACGACTTCGTCAGCCATATCCACATAGACGTGACTGGCTTCGGGGATACTGCCCATTCTGACACGCATCGATAGATCGCTTTCGACAATCCGCTCGAACTTTCGCAGAATCGGACGTGGGCCAAATTCGTGTCGCTCATCGGTGCTTGTAACCATTTGTTCGCGTAGTTCTGGCGATATTGCTAATTGAACGCCACGCTTTTGTTTGTAGCGTTCGTTGGCTTTGTCTAGGTAACGATTAAGTACTTCGCCCATCTGCTCGTCATCAAGCGATCCAAACACGACGCGCTCGTCAAATCGGTTGATAAACTCTGGCCTGAAATGCAATTTAAGCGCTTTTGTAGCGGCATTGTTGATTTGTTCTTTTGATTTTGCTTCGTCTGGCCTACGAGCCGATTGAAAGCCGGTTTGTTTTGTTTCGAGTAGTGTCGATATTTCTTGTGATCCCAGGTTGCTGGTCATAATAATAATGCTGTTTTTAAATGACACCACATTACCCGTTCCCGTCAACTTCACTTCACCGTCTTCCATAATTTGCAGCATCAGGTCCCATAGCGGCTGCGAACCTTTTTCGACTTCGTCAAACAATACGACACTGTCATCTCTTTCAATGATGTCTGGGTCAAACCAAGGTTTTTGGTCGCGACCGACGTAACTTGGTGGCGCACCGAGCAGTGCAATCACTTCGTGGCCGTGGCTAAATAGCGAACAGTCGATTTTCAAAAAATTTTCACCCTCTTCGTCGTCTTTGTGTAACTGCCGTGCAAGCTCTTTAGCTGTTTCACTTTTTCCGACACCTGTTGGGCCTAAAAATAGCAAATTAGCGACCGGCCGTTCGGGATTGCGTAATTCCTCGCGTCCTAGCGCAGTGATGATGCTTTCAATTGCATCAGGTTGACCAACGATCGCGTGATTTAGGTCAGCTCCTAGCTTATTTAGTGGGTTGTTCTCGGTTTCTATCGGTGGCGCAAGCATAAAGCCCTCTAACGATACTCGTCCCAATTGTCTATTCACTTGTTCGTGGGGCACATACGGCGCTTCGTATTCTCTTGCCACTTCAATTCCATGATTCGACACAACATCCCCTCCTCGTAGTTAGTCGTTATGAGTATATTGCATAACTTATACACCAGTGTCAAGTAGAAAATAATATTTTAGCCTCATATATCTACAAAAATAGACCATTTTATCAGCGCAGTATACACTATAGGTAGTGACGCGAAAACGTAAGGAGGATGCCCAATAATGGACAGTGAAAATACATTAAATCAAATGGCAAAAAGTGCAACACTGCACTGTT
The DNA here is from genome assembly GCA_035704495.1 of Saccharimonadales bacterium (SeqCode). Lineage (GTDB taxonomy): Bacteria > Patescibacteriota > Saccharimonadia > Saccharimonadales > Saccharimonadaceae > UBA6022. Next base: position 15,010 of record DASSWW010000016.1, on the reverse strand, counting down.
TAACAGGCTGTGCACTGGGTGAAATCACCGGGCTGGTTATCGGCACAGCACTGGGGTTGAGTATAGGTATGACGATAGTAATTGCCGTCACGTTAGCCTTTATCTTTGGCTTTGCACTGTCGACAATTCCACTGCTAAAGGCGGGTGTGGCATTTTTTACAGCTCTTTCAATTGTCTTTGCGGCTGATACGCTATCAATTGCTACCATGGAAATCGTTGATAATACAATCATGGCACTAATACCGGGGGCGATGGGCGCAGGTCTGGTCAATCCTATATTTTGGATTGCAATGCCCGCTAGTTTAGTGGTCGCCTTTTTTGCCGCCTACCCCGTTAATAAATATTTGCTAAAGCGAAACAAAGGCCACGCCCTCGTTATGAAATACCACGAAGGGCACGAACACCACGATCACCACAGGCATTAAAGCCCATACGAGACATCTAATTAATTGATTTTAAAGGAGAATAACAATGGATACCAAAGTACTACTTGCAGGTTTGATAGGATTTTTTATGGGTGGACTGCTAGTGTCTGTCGCGGCAACCACGTTTGATAAACCACGAACTAACGCAGAGCACTATCAGATTACTCAACAAGACGAAACGAAACATGAGCAAATGAAACACAGGTCAGACGACTCAACTTGGTATTAGCATTTTATAAGACAACGTGCAATAATCAAACCATCAATCTGAAAAGGATACATAATGCCAAAAACAAAAAATAATTTGCCAATCTTGTCAGAAAAAGTGCAATTCACTTTCCTTAGTGTCAGCCTGATTGTATATGTCATTACCGCCACATACTGGATAAGCCTGCTTGTACGCGTATATCCAAATGGTATGCGCTTTAGCGAATTTTCAGTTGCGGCAATGAGTGAAATTATATTTCCTATCATTTTGTTTGCAATCGCTTATCTGACTATCAATAAAAGTATCTCTCGCCTGAATCGCCTATTTAAAGCAAGCCTATTTGCTTTTATGGGATTCTTGGTACTGATATGGGCTGCTTTGCTGAGCCGCTGGATTATGAGTTCAAGCACCTTATTCAGCGAATGGCCAGCGCACTGGAATGTGATTATACCGCTACTCGTGACACTCATTGTTTATATCGGTTTCGTCATATGGCCGAATAGACCAACCGGACAAGTGGCTATCGACCGGCGATTACAAGTAGTATTTTTAGCTATCGCTAGCGTTTCATTTGTCCTGACTGCTATCTTGGGAACGAAACATACTATCGGCCAATACCTAGGAGATCAAGATATTATAAATCTACTAACAGACTCGAGAGTTGTCGTCGCCGCTATACTGCCGGCGATATTTTTTGCCATCGCATACCGTATGATATCGACAGGAAAGAACCTCGCTAACCGCTTATTCGCAACTGGTATTTATACAATTACCGGTATTATGATTGCTCACGCGATAGCTCTACTATGTACATTGAGTATTTGGTACTTATCTGTTGGCGATAGTTACCCCGAACTGCTCTTTACTATTCAGACAGCAGTCGTTACTTGGATAAGCCTTTTAGTCTACGGTGCTATTATCGTTTGTCACGGGCGAGCAAAAAAATAGTTCTTAGCGAATTTAGACGCCACCACCAAATGTCTGTTCTATATACCCCACGGTATTGTTGCGCGCCCAAAGCCCGACTGCTTTTGCATAGTTCAGATTATCCGATAGTACGTCGGTTTTGCTAACCAGTTGCCAGTCGTCGATTTCACTTTCTTGCAAAATTATCTGATCAGCCATACCTGGCTGCAAACGAGCTTTAAAAATAAATTGGTACGTATCGACTGCCGCGCTGTGACGTGCCACCATCCAGCCAAACTGTACGCTATCGATACCAATCGTTAGTCCGACCTCTTCTTTGATTTCGCGAACGGCAGCCTGTTTTGGCGTTTCGCCGGCATCAATCACGCCACCCGGAAACGTCCAGTGCGACTTGTAATTTGCTTTGACGATTAACGCCCTTTCTTGCTCGTCTTCTAATATAATGACGGCGCTGGACGGACGGGCATGCAAAGTATGCAACCAGTGTTGATTTTCTTTTTCACTATACAAATGTGCCATAGTTACTACTTCGCAAATTCGATGGCGCGTGTTTCACGAATCACGTTCACTTTGATGGTACCTGGATACTGCATGGTGCTTTCGATTTTTGTGGCGATGTCACGAGCCATTTTAATCGCACTCAAATCGTCAACGTTTTTCGGACTCACGATAACGCGAACTTCGCGACCAGCACTAATGGCGTAGGCTTTGTCGATGCCTTTAAAGCTCATGGCGACATTTTCTAAATCGCGCATACGTTCGACAAAGTTTTCGGCGCTAATATTACGCGCACCTGGTCGTGCGGCTGACAGTGCGTCGCAAACGCGGACAATCAATGCCTCCGGCGTTGTCGCCTCGATATCATCATGGTGAGCCTGAATAGCGTGCACAATACGTTCGTCCATACCATATTTGCTGGCAAGTTCGGCGCCGATATGATGGTGTTTGCCTTCGATTTTATGCGTCACTGCTTTACCGACATCGTGGAGTAGCGTCGCGATTTTGGTGATACGCACATCAGCCCCGATTTCCTCGGCAATCAGCCCGGCCATATGAGCCATCTCGGTACTATGCATCAAAACATTCTGACCATAACTGGTTCGGAATTTTAGTTCACCCAACAGACGCAGCATTTCTTTTGGAATACCAACCACGCCAACTTCACGGGCTGAATCTTCACCTGCCCGAGCAATTTGCTTTTCGATTTCTTTTTCGGCCTTTGCAACGACTTCTTCGATGCGTGCCGGATGAATACGACCGTCTTTCATCAGCATTTCTAGGGTAAGGCGAGCAATCTGACGGCGAATCGGATCAAATGAACTGAGGATAATCATGCCCGGTGTATCATCAACCAAAATATCGACGCCCGTTGCGCGTTGCAAGGCTTGAATATTACGACCTTCTTTGCCGATAATGCGCCCTTTCATTTCATCGTCAGTTAATTTCACTGCTGTGACGGTGCGTTCGGCGGTCACTTCGCTAGACATTCGTTCCATGGCGGTGACCAAGATTGTCTGCGCCCGTTCTTCGGCATCTTCGACGGCATCGTGTTGCAGTTTAGCTACCAAGCCAACCAAATCTTGTTTGATGTCACGTTCGGTCATCTGCATTAATTTATCGGCAGCTTCGGCTTTTTTCAGCCCTGCGATCTTTTCCAATTTCTCTTGTTGGCGTTTTCTAATCTCGCGGATCTCTGTCTTTAGTTCGTCAACTTCAGTTTCCTGTGTGCGCAAATTATCAGCGCGCTTATCGATTTGATCCAACTTGTTATCAAGCGCTATTTCGCGGTCAGCCAAACGGTTTTCTGTTTTCTTCCACTCGCGGCGACGTTCGTTTTCCAGCTGCACCGCTTCATCTTTGGCTTTTAAAACGATATCACTGGCCTTTGTTTTGGCTTGGGCGATTTCTTTTTCAACCGTATTTTTGCCCTCGGATATACGGCGCTTTTCGTAGACGACCGTTCCACCGGCACCAAGAATAGCCCCAACAATTGCGGCAATTATTCCCTCTATCATAGTTATTCCTTTCTCTCAGGCAGCCCTATCAATAACAACGTTTATATAAATAGCAAGTAAAACTAGGACGGCGCTGGAGGTTTCAAAAGTTTCATCAAATGTCTACTAATAGACTGCCTTTATTGTAGCGCTTTTTACACGTAGACGGCAAGCTTATTTACGTGGTGTTGTAATATGTGCATCGCTACCATAAAACGGTAGCACCATTTCATCGTTATCGCCAGCTTGCAGGCGAGCGATTGCCGCCACCTGCCAGTTATCACCGGTACTACCGACAATCGGAACCTGTTGGGCGTCAGCGATAGTGTTCAAGACAGTCAAGCCAATCCGTAGGCCCGTAAAACTACCTGGCCCCTGGAATACGCCGATGCCGGAAATATCTGTGAATGTTTTATGCTGTTCTTGTAGTTGCGCTTGCAGATAGCCTAATAGTCCCTTGGCAAGTTCGCGGTCGGCTTGCCACTGATTATCGTAACGCTGGTCGCCGTCTATAAACGTGACTTTGCATATCGGTGTGGAGGTATCGAGAAGTAGAATCATGATAATTGCTCCAAAAGCATTTTACTTTTTTCGCCACCAGCCGTCAGTGCAATACGTCGCACTGTTTCACTGGGTGATGTCAGATTAATCGTCAGATGGTCAGCCGGTAGTACACCGTTTACAATCCCCGCCCACTCAATCACCGTAATCGTCGCCAAGTCATGCAACGTTTCGTGTAATTCGTCAGCCATAATTCCCGCATCCTGCAAGCGGTAAAAATCATAGTGCGCCAAACGCAAACTGGTTGGCGTGTCGTACACACGACTAATCGTAAAACTGGGACTTTGCACCGTTTCATCAATCCGCAGGCCGCTGGCAATTCCCTTTGTTAGTGTCGTCTTGCCTGCCCCGACGTCTCCGACCAGTTCGATAATTTCACCGCCCTTTAAGGCAGCGCCTAACCTGGCGCCAAATGTCTGCATGTCTGTTTCACTGGTGACCTCTATACTCATCTTTGACTTATTATACCATCATACAGGCCTGCAATTTACTGTAATACAGCTGTCAATATACTGTCGGCAAAAGTCTGTGCATAATGGCTAGCGCTTTCTGATATTGTATCGTACAATAATCGTAAGCAGTATGCGAATTTCAGATGTCACCATCGAAAAATTGCTCGAGCGCAGTGGTGTGGCTACTAAAGAGCAGATCGACGCCCTCAAAGAAGAAGGCGCTCGTTCGCGCCGCCCCTTGCAAGACATTGTTATTCAGCAAGAACTCGTTACCAACGAAGCACTAGTAAAAGCCTTTGCTGACTATACAAACATTCCCTATATCGAAATCGATCCACGCAATGTTTCCGCCGATGTTCTAAACAAAATCCCTGAACGTATTGCTCGCCAGTATAACGCGATTCTGTTTGCCGTTGACGAAGACGGCACCATGAACCTAGCAATGGATGATCCCGATGACGTTCAGGCGGTCAGCTTTATCCAAAAAGAAATTGGCGAAAACACCAAAATTTATATTGCCACCCGTGAAAACATTTTAGCTTGCCTAGAAAACTACCGTGGTGACGTCAACGAAGAACTAAACGAAGTAATTGATATCCAGCGAGAAGATTCGGATGATGCCAATCAAGTCACAGCTGAATCTGACATATCCGAAGATTCACCAATCGCCCAAACTATCAATCTGCTGTTAGAATACGCCATCCGTTCCAGCGCCAGCGATATTCATATCGAACCCCGCGAAGAGCACGTCCAAATTCGTTATCGCATTGACGGTGTGCTAAAAGAGGTCAACCGTTTACCTCGCAACGTTATCGGAGCACTCACCAGCCGTATAAAAATCTTGTCAAACCTGAAAATCGACGAACGTCGCGTTCCACAGGATGGTCGTTTTAAAATTAAAGTTGCCGGCAAACAATACGCCCTGCGCGTCAGTACATTGCCAATCGCTGATGGCGAAAAAGTCGTTATGCGTATTTTGGACGAATCCAACCAAGCTGTGACGCTGACAGATTTGGGCTATTGGGGCCACTCATTAGAAATTATCAATGAAGCCATGACCGAACCAAACGGTATGATTTTGGTCACCGGGCCAACCGGATCGGGTAAATCGACCAGCTTGTTTAGCGTCCTGACGATGCTCAATACACCGGACGTTAATATCTCTACTATCGAAGATCCAGTCGAATACAAAATACCTGGCGTCAACCAAACGCAGACTAACGCCAAAGCTGGCATGACGTTTGCCTCGGGCCTGCGTGCGTTACTACGTCAAGACCCAAACATTATCATGGTCGGCGAGATTCGTGATGGTGATACTGCTAACCTAGGCGTGCAGGCAGCCCTGACTGGCCACTTGGTATTCAGTACTCTGCACACCAATAACGCCTCGACCACGCTTCCCCGCTTACTCGACATGGGTATCGAACCTTTCCTAATTGCCAGCACCGTTAAAGCGGTTGTTGGTCAACGTCTGGTACGTCGACTGTGTATGAATTGTCGACAAAAATACGTCCCAGAAAAAGAAGAAATTGCGATGGTGACTCGTTTGTTTAATTTACCCAAAGACAAAGATTTTAGTTACATTAACACCCTAGAAAAACAAGCCCTCGAGCAAAAAGTCGGTGCCGACACGCCGGCTGGCACCACTGCCGAAACCATTACCGCACTATGGAAAGCCGCTTCCGATGGCTGCGACGAATGTAGCCATACTGGATACAAAGGCCGTATTGGTATCTACGAAGTACTTGGCAACACCATTCCGATACAAAAACTAATCATCAGTAATGCAACCAGCAATCAAATCCAGGATCAGGCCATCAGTGAAGGTATGGTGACTATGCAAGCCGACGGACTGGTGAAAGCGCTGCGCGGCAATACGACTATCGAAGAAGTCCTGCGGGTTACCAAGGAATAATCGCTATGCCAACATTTCTTTACATCGCAACCAATGAACTCGACAAGACGATTAGCGGTACCGTCGAAGCCAGCGACAAATCAGTCGCTATCACCACCCTGGCAAAACAAGGACTGCGCCCCGTCAGTATCAAAGAGGGTTCGGCTAAAAAAGCAGGTAGTGAGTTTTCGCTAGACAACTTATTCGGCAGCACGAGAGTAAAGTCGGATGACTTAGTAATGTTCACGCGTCAACTAAGTGCGATGGTCAGCGCCGGTGTGCCGCTCCTGCGTGCGTTGACATCACTCGAAGATCATACCGAAAGTCCCGCGCTTAAAAAACTGTTAGGCACGGTTATTACTGATGTCGAAGCTGGATCAATGCTTGCCGATACGCTTGCAAAATTCCCAAACACGTTCAGCGATGTCTACGTCAACATGGTTCGTGCCGGCGAGGCGGCAGGTATTTTGGATGAGATTTTAAAGCGTCTCGCCTTGCAGCAAGAAAAAAATGCGACCATCCGTAAAAAAGTTAAAAGTGCTATGACCTACCCGGTAGTACTGATTTTCATTACGATTGGTGCGTTCTTTGGCTTGATGCTATTCGTTATCCCGCAAATCGGTAAAATATTGACTGATCTTGGAGGCCCAGACGCTGAACTACCCGCCCTGACACAGGGCATGCTCGCTATCAGTGGCTTTATGACCAGCTTTTGGTATATCGTCCTGCCCGCGTTTGCCGGTGGCGTCATGCTGTTGCTGCGTTATATCAGAACGCCAAAGGGTAGACACCTACTGCATCGAGTCATTTTAAAGGTACCGGGTCTAAAAACAATTGTGACAAAATTAGCGATTGCTCGTTTTGCGCGCACCTTTTCGGCATTGATGGGCGCTGGCGTAGCCGTATTAGAATCGTTACGAGTTACGGCCCACGCTGTCGGTAATGATGTGTACGAAAGCGCTATACTAGACGCCGCCGAAGCAGTCAAAAATGGCGACACCTTGTCATCGATTATCGACAAAAACCCCCTGTTCCCTGCTATCGTTGCGCAAATGCTTGCCGTGGGTGAAGAAACCGGACAAACCGACATCGTTCTAGTAAAGGTGGCAGATTTTTACGAAGAAGAAGTCGATGTTGCCATTGACGGGCTTAGTTCTATCATCGAACCAGTGATGATTCTAGTCATGGGGTCGATGGTGGGGTTGATTGCCGCCAGTGTCATGGGGCCAATCGCTGGTTTGGCGCAAAATATTCAAAGCTAAACAAGGCAACAAAACTATACCGCTCATGGTATACTTGTAATAAACTATTTAGTGGGCATCAATGGCAAAATTATTCTATCAAGACAAGCCAATTATCGGACTTGATATCAGTCAAACTGGTATCAAGGTGATGGCTATTGACTCAAAAAAATGGCTAGTACTAGGCTACGGATCGGTTGACCTTGATCCGGCAAAAGTCCAAAAGTCGTTAGATGGTGAAGATACCTACCTGACCGAGAATATCGTTTCACTACTGGGTGACAAACTCGTTGGCGAACTACCAAGCCACCACGTGGTCATCGGCGTACCAACCAGCCGTACTTTTTCGCGCACCTTTACCGTCCCTGTCAAGGCAGAGAAAAACCTGGCTGGCGCGGTGGAAATCGAAGTCGATCAATATATTCCGATTCCTATCGGTTCGCTGTACGTTGATTACGAAATCATCGAGCGCACTAAAAAACAATTAACCGTCATTATGTCGGCCGTCCCCCGAAAGCTTATCGATACCTGCCACGCCGCGGTCACCAGTGCGGGGCTGCAACCAATTATGATTGAACCGAGTATTAACTCGGTAGCGCGCGTACTAGAAGCAACCGAGGAAGGCCACCTAACAACATTGATTATCGATATCGGGCCAGCCAGTACCGATATTGCTGTCCTGGAAAGTGGAGCAATTCGTGTGAGTGGCGGGCTAGGTATCGGCGGCAATACATTTACCCTAGACATCGCTAAAAAAATGAATGTAGCACTAGAAAACGCCCACCAATTAAAAGTCCTCAACGGACTAAGTGCCGGGCCGCGTCAGGCAAAAATAACCAGCGCACTGCAACCAAGTTTGCAACGTATCCTGACCGAGGTACGCAAAGTCATCCGTTACTACAACGAACGTCTGAACGATGATCGAAAAATCGAACAAGTGTTGGTTGTCGGCGGCGGTAGTAACGTTCCTGGAGTAGGCGATTATTTTACAAATGAATTACTAATGCCGGCCCGCGTCGCCAGCCCATGGCAAAAACTCGACTTTGGCAAACTACCTCAACCAAGCAAGCAATTTCGCCCACGATATATTGCCGTTGCCGGCCTGGCCAACGTTGACCAAAAGGAGATTTGGAAATGATAAATCTGCTTTCTCCGGAGGACAAACGACAGCTGCGGGCTAGTCGATCCAATAGCCTGTTGCTTCGATATAATATCTTTCTGCTTGGTGCACTCGTCTTTCTTGGACTTGCCATTGGCGTTACCTACGTTTATCTGACATCAGCAAAAACAAACGCCGAACAATTGATTAACGAAAACGAAGCAAAAGCATCTAGCTATGCGTCGGTCGCCGCCAAAGCAGAACGGCTAAAAGGCAATTTAGCCACTGCCAAACAAATTTTAGACAAAGAAGTCACCTATAGCAAGGCTATCTTAGCAATCGCAAAGCTGGTTCCAAACGGAGTAGTATTACAAAGCCTGGATTTAGATTCGCAAACATTTGGTACACCAACTACCTTGATTGCCGAAGCAAAAAGCGTTGAGGCTGCCATCAATTTGAAAAACTCATTCCAAAATTCATCACTATTCTCTAATGTTCACTTCGAAAGCATTGCAAGTGGCGGCAACGACAATGTCGAATACCCCGTTACCGTCAGTCTGAACGTGACGATTAGTAAGGACGCGGCAAAATGATCAAGCATAAAGAATTGACAGCAACAAATCTCCGTATTGCGCTATCTGTTTCGCTGTTTTTAATTATCGCCATTGCTATAACGATTTTCTATTTTGCTAATACGCAGCTGAATGAATTTGCCACAACAGTGAGTCGTACTGTTGCTGATTCCAAAGCAAGTGAAAATAATCTGCAAACGCTCCAAAGGATTGAACGGACGCTCGAGCAAGAAAAAGATACGATCGATCGAGTTAATAGTATTGTTGCCGAAAGTCAAAGTTACCGCTACCAGAACCAAATCCTGTTTGACCTAAATCAGTACGCCGCTAGTGCAGGCGTGACGATTACTAACCTGACGTTTAATGACGGCAGCACGCCAGCCGCCGCTACGCCAGCAACTCCTGCTCCCACGACCACCCCAGGAGCAGCGGCAGCAATACAGGGCGGAGTTAAATCTACCTCGGTATTAGTAACGCTTGCCAACCCCATCAGTTACAATAGCCTCCTTCGATTTATTAAGTCGATTGAACAAAACCTAACAAAGATGCAAATTTCGAGAATCAGTCTATCAAAAGGTGCCGACACTAACGCAGTCACCACTGATAGCCTGACGATAGAGGTGTACGTCCGATAGGAAATTATTATGGAAATATCACTCATTACTATCAAAAAAACAGTTGTCAATTTCTTACGTCGCTACCATGTCGTGCTATTTTCGGTGATTGTCCTGGGCGGACTGGTTGTGGCAGTATTTGTGCTGAACACCATTATCACCAGCTCGGCCGAAAACGATAATTACATTCCAACCGAAAACAGCGTCAGTTTTGATCAAGAAACAATCGAACGGGTGAACCAACTGAAATCGCGTGATGAAGCACAGCAAGAGTTGGACTTGTCACAGGGCCGGATTAATCCATTTGTTGAGTAGTATGACGAAAACGTTTATACTAAAGACATGCTAATAACTGGATCACGCCTACTTAACGCCCCAGTCATGGGTTTACAAACAGGAAGCGAGTTAGCTCGTACCAGCAAGCCGATTATTGATCCAAAAACACTAGAAATAGCCGCTTACGAACTAACCGGATCCCTTTTAAACACACATCCATCCCTATTAAGGATTGCTGACGTGCGTGAGTTTAGTGACATTGGTTTGATTGTCGATTCCAGTGATGAATTCGTAGGGCTTGATGATATCATCAAACTGCGCGAAGTCTACGATTTACATTTTACGCCAGTTGGTATGATGGTTATTGACGAAAAACGACAAAAACTTGGCAAAGTTGATAGTTACACAATTGAAACCGGGGCGTTTTTAATCCAACAGCTCGTCGTCAAACGGCCACTTTTAAAAAGTCTGAATGACGCACGGTTATTAATTCATCGTACGCAAATTACCGAAATTAACGATACTGAAATCGTTGTTCACTCGCAAGCAGAAGCACCCGAACCTGTCATGAACGCCGTACAAAACGTCTACACCAATCCATTCCGCAGCAAAGGCCCCCAGACAGAACAAATCAATCAGTCTATTCACCATTCGTAAGGGCTTGTTTGATATCATCAAAGCTAAAACCCTGACGCGCCAAATACTGCATCAATTTTTGATTATCAGGATAACGCGATCGTTTTTTTGCAATGATTTTGACTAATTCTTCTTGATCACTTCGTAGCGATTCGGTTAAATACCGTTCAATAATATCGCTTTCTACGCCTTTAGCACGTAGTTCCGCCTGCAGCTTGCGCCGGCTTGCGCCTTTGGTCAGATTGCGGTTTTCTACCCAATAACGAGTAAACTTTTCGTCGTCAATGTAGCCTTTTTCCACCAGGCGATCAAACACCCGCTGAGTAATTTGCGGGGCAACACCTGGCTTGTTTTTTAACTCACCTGTTTTTGTTTTCACTTTTGTATCACGAGTTTTTCGATACAAATAGTCACGTACTTCGCGCCCCGAATGCGGGCGCATCAAACAATATTCCAACGCCCTGGCATAGACTTTTCCGAACTGGCTTTCGGTTTCTAATAGATTTAATTCTTCGTCGCTATATTCCTTGCCAATTTTTATCCCTAAATCAGCGTACTGAAAAATATCCAGACTAAACCTGTATTTTCCATCCACCATGATGTTGACGCGGTTTTTATCTTTTTGCTGAGCGGTGATGGCGGTAATCTTCATGGGAGTTGCTGCTACACTGCTTCGTCGGCGGCGGTCATCGCAGGGGCGACATCTGCTGTCGCTTCGGCTACTTTGGCACGAACTTTTGATTCGATTTCCGCCAAGACTTTTGGATTTTCTTTTAGGTAGACCTTGCTGGCTTCGCGGCCTTGGCCAATTTTTGCTTCTTTGTAGTCAAACCAAGCACCGGCTTTGCCGACGATACCGTGCTGGACAGCTAAATCGAGTACATCACCTGTTTTAGAAATACCTTCGTTGTACATAATGTCAAATTCAGCGATTCTAAATGGCGGCGCAATTTTGTTTTTGACTACCTTTACTTTAGTACGGTTACCGACAATATCCTCACCGACTTTGATTTGTCCGGTACGACGAATGTCCAAACGAACCGATGCGTAAAATTTCAACGCGTTACCACCAGTGGTTGTTTCGGGATTACCAAACATGACACCAATTTTCATACGGATTTGGTTAATAAAGATAACGGTTGTTTTGCTTTTGTTAATAATACCAGTCAGCTTGCGCAGCGCCTGGCTCATCAAACGAGCTTGTAGTCCCATGTGACTATCACCCATATCACCGTCAATCTCGGCCTGTGGCACTAGTGCTGCCACCGAGTCAACGACAACTAAATCAACCGCATTAGAACGCACCAATGTCTCGGCAATTTCTAATGCTTGTTCACCATTATCTGGTTGACTGACATACAGATTATCAGTGTCGACACCCAGTCGGCGAGCATAGGCAGGGTCAAGCGCATGTTCGGCGTCAATAAAAGCTGCCGTACCGCCACTTTTTTGCACTTCGGCAATTGCGTGTAGCGTCAACGTTGTTTTACCTGAGCTTTCTGGGCCGTACACCTCGATAATACGTCCTTTTGGATAGCCACCGCCAAGCGCCAAGTCGACGCTTAATGATCCGCTAGATATCAATTCAACATCAACACGGGCTGTATCGCCCAATCGACGGATAGAACCATCACCAAATTGTTTGGTGATTTGATCCATTGCCAAACCTAACGCTTTTAATTTACCCTCGTTCGTTGCTGATTTTTCGGCCATTTCTGGTTTTTCGGTCTTTTTCGCCATAATTCTCCCCTATTTTCCCTCTTTATCTATTTCTATTATACGCCAGATAACCCATAATTTACTACTAATCGAAATGACGGCAGAGTAGTACCGATTTGCTTATACTATTCTAAGTAATATCTATTGAAACAGGTGTTATAATAAATAGTAATGAAACGCACACACGGCTTTACAGTTATCGAAATTATTGTTGTTATTTTATTTTTAAGCGTCGCAACCAGTGTCTTATTAATTCAAAAAAATAATCTGGCCGCCACTCATCGTGATGACCAACGCAAAACTGCCATTAATGCCATCTACTATACCCTCGAGGAAGTCCATTTCGCGGAACATGGTAGCTACCCATCACAAATCACCAGCAAAACCTTGCCAGCCCTCGATCCTGCGCTACTAACTGATCCAAACGGCATTACAATTGGTGAAACAGGTGCTGATTATCACTACGAAGGCAGCAACTGTGACAATACTACTTGTCAAAGTTACACCCTACGCGCCGAACTTGAAAAAGAAGCTGACTTTATCAAAACAGACGCTAGTGACTAACCAACGACTGGCCGTCCGTTCTTGAACGCCTCGACAGCATTATTTAAAATAGCAATTTGTTTTTTTGGATTTGCCACATAGCTGAACCGATAAGTCGTTTCGTCACCCTCAGTGCTCAATCGTATTGATCCATAATTAAATATCGTCTGTATAATACCGTGTTGATCATAACTAGCATCTTCAATGCTCGCTAAACTAACTGTCTGTTCTTTGCGCACAAATAAACTAGTTTGTAGTTCTTGGATGACACTTTCGTTCGTCAAGAAAAACTTGTTGTTCATATAGACCCAAATGGCGATGTAGCCACCAATGGTAACCAACAATATGAACATAATGCCCGCTAATAGTACCGGCCCAAATGGCGGTACGACAGCCATTGTCGCTGTAATAAGCGAAAAGTTAATTAAAATAGATGCGGTCAATGCAATCAAAAACACCGTCATACCAACAGGAACTGCTAGACCAATCATGTGGCGACGAACGCCAAGAATGATATATTCACCTCGGCTCAGGTTGAGGTGCGGATGATCACGTAATGACTGTTCGTGTCGTTTTTTTACTTCGGGGGTAAGCTCCTGGTGAACAGGGTCGACAGCGCGACTCAAATGAACAACTTGCGGTGAGGGTGCGACATATGGTTGCTGAGGTGGCGGTGCAGCATAAAGTGGATTACCATTGGTGTCATAAGCCACTGGTTGGGGTGTGTTGTTCGGCGGCTGTTGCTGTGGCTGCGTTGGTGATTGTTGCGGCTTATCTTCCATAATTGTTATTATACCAACTCTTGCTGACCTTTGGGGGCATTCTTGCCTAAATGTTTGTAGGCCTTGGCGGTAACCCGACGACCACGAGGTGTGCGTTCGATAAAACCAAGTTGTAACAGATACGGTTCGTAAAAATCTTCAATGGTCGTAGCTTCGTCACCTGTCAGGGCCGCGATGGTATTTAATCCAACGGGATTGTCGCCATAATTTTCGATAATGCTCGTCAGCAAGTGACGATCGGCTGGATCAAGTCCCAACTCGTCAATTTCCAATAGTTCTAAAGCGCTAGTTGTTGTCACTGCATCGATAATACCGTCGCCGTTGACATCAGCATAATCACGCACTCGTTTTAATAAACGATTGGCAATTCGCGGTGTCAAACGAGCGCGAGTCGATAACAGTTCGGCAGATTCTGGATGAATACGGCTGTCTAAAATAGCTGCTGCCCGCGTAATCACTTGGGATATTTCATCAGGCGTATAAAATTCTAACCGGTGGATCAAGCCAAACCGATCGCGTAGTGGCGCCGCCAAGGCGCCCGTTCGAGTCGTCGCACCAATCACTGTAAATTTTGGCAAATCTAATCGGACCGATCTGGCAGCTGGCCCTTTACCGATCACGATATCCAGTTTAAAATCTTCCATCGCGCTATATAATACTTCTTCGACGGTGCGTGACAAACGATGAATCTCGTCAATAAATAGCACGTCACCATCGCCCAGATTGGTCAAAATGCTCGCCAAATCACCAGCGCGTTCGATTGCCGGGCCAGCCGTAATGCGAATTGTTTTGCCCATTTCGTTAGCAATCACTGTGGCCATCGTTGTCTTACCAAGCCCCGGTGGGCCGTAAAGTAACACGTGATCAATCGGTTCATCGCGTTTTTTAGCCGCGTCAATCGCCAGTTTCAGATTCTTTTTTAGGCGGTCTTGGCCAACATAATCAGCAAAACTTTGTGGTCGCAAAGTCACCTCGATGAGCTGCTCGTCAGCATCGCCGTCGTCGTGCACGCTTGTGTCTACAATTCGTTCTACCGCCATATTATCCTCTTAGTATAGCAGATTCTC
>DASSWW010000036.1:0-10663 GCA_035704495.1 Saccharimonadales bacterium (SeqCode) | reverse complement strand
CCGAACGAAGTAATTTTGCTAACATATTATGCCTCCTTGCCTATCTATACTACGCATAAATCTGGTAGCTAGCCGTAATTTATATTACAGTACTACGCGACGTCTTTCAGAGATAGACTCAGGCGTCCACGTTCGTCGATACCAACCAGTTTGACGTTCAAAATTTGTCCGTCGTGCAAAACGTCTTCGACTTTTTCAACGCGTTCGTTAGATAGTTCGCTAATATGCACCATGCCATCGATACCCGGCATGATGTTAATAAAGGCGCCAAAGTCTTTGATACTAACGACTTTTCCTTCGTAGACACGGCCGACTTCTGGTTCTTCGGTGAGTGATTTAATCCAGTTCATCGCTTTTTGAATGCTGGCCATGTCGGTGGCGGCAACGGTAATCAAACCGTCTTCTTTGATATCGATTTGCGCACCAGTCTCACTAGTAATTTTGTTGATTACTTCCCCGCCCTTACCAATGACGGCACCGATTTTGTCAGGGTTAATCTTGATTTTTTCGATCCGTGGAGCGTACGGGCTAAGTGATGCTTTTGGTGCGGCAATCGTTGATAGCATGTGGGCTAAAATATGGGCACGACCTGGTTTTGCCTTGGCAAGTGCTTGTCGCAAAATTTCTACAGGCAAACCATGAACTTTCATGTCCATTTGAATCGCCGTGATGCCTTTTTCGGTACCAGTGACTTTAAAGTCCATGTCACCAGCAAAATCTTCGGCATCGGCAATATCACTCATGACATACGGCGTGTCACCGTCCATCATTAGTCCCATCGCAATTCCGGATACTGGTGCTTTGAGGGGTACGCCGGCATCCATTAACGCCAACACGCTACTACACGTTGCTGCCATTGATGTCGAGCCGTTTTGGCTCATAATTTCGGTCACGCTGCGAATGGCGTATGGAAATTCTTCTTCGGACGGCAATACTGGCATGACGGCACGTTCTGCCAGGTAACCGTGGCCAATTTCGCGGCGGCCTGGTGAACCAAGGCGGCGAACTTCACCAACGGTATAACCCGGCGCATTGTAATGGTGCATGTAACGACGCAAGCCATCGCTCACTTCCATTGTGTCAATTAGTTGAGAAAAGCTAAGTGGCGCAAGCGTCACAACATTCATTCCCTGAGTCACACCGCGGGTAAATAATGATGACCCGTGGGCGCGCGGCAAAATACCGATTTCTGAACTAAGTTGACGAATCTCGTCCAGCTGGCGACCATCGGGACGCAGGTTATCTTCGACAATACCGCGGCGTACGTCTTTGTGTAGTGCCATCGTAAAGGCTTCGTCGTATTCGTTGCGCAGTGTTTTGTAGTCGTCTTCGCCAAATTTTTCTGCCATAGCCGCGTGAAATTGATCGCGCAGCGTGCTGACTAATTCGTTACGTTCAGGATATGGTTTGCGTAAATCTTCACCCAGTTTACCGGCCACCCATTCATCAACCACCGTTTGAAAGTCTTCATTAGGCAGAACAAGTTCGTATTCAAGTGACTCAACGCCCACCTTTTCGACTAATTCTTTTTGCAGTGCGATAGCTGGCTGATATTGATCGAACGCCCAGGCAAGTGCGTCGGCTACTACATCTTCGCTGACTTCGTTGGCGCCAGCTTCGACCATAGTAATACCGCTTTCGATACCCGCAACAATCAGGTCAAGGTCGCTTTCATCGCGTTCTTCGGGGCTAGCAAAAGCTTTAAACTCCCCGTTCACTCGCGCAACACGCAGTCCGGCAACCGGGCCATCAAATGGTGCACCCGTCAGACTCAGTGCCGCCGAGGCAGCAATCATAGCAACCATATCAGGACGGAAGGTTGGATCCATCGATAATACGGTGGCCACAGTTTGCACTTCTTGGCGGTAGCCTTTTGGAAACAACGGACGAATCGGGCGATCAATAATGCGTCCAATTAAAATCGCTTCGTCACTTGGGCGACCTTCGCGTTTAATAAAACGGCTACCGCTAATTTTGCCAGCTGCATAAAATTTTTCTTCATAATCGATTGACAGCGGAAAATAATCCATGCCACTCAGTGGTTTTTTGCCCACCATGGCGGTGCCTAATACGACCGTCTCGCCGTAGGTGACCAGCACACTGGCGCTGGTGCGAAAGCCAACACGATTGACTTCTAAGGTTAGCGGGCGACCCGCTAATTCTGTTGTGACCGAGATAATTTCTTTACCGGTAGGGTTGATTGTAGACATACTTTGTCCTCCTTATTGCTCACTCGCCTAGTATTGCTGTAGCGATAAGTAACGGGTGCAGAGTTTTTCATGAATGAAAATACCTGTATCCACCACTTACGTCGCTGATGGCGAGTGATATTACTATTATACCCTAGCCTTTGCATACCTACCTAATTCAGCCAAATAAAAAAATAATGGGGCTATATATCGTAATTACATACGATATATAGCCCCGATGGACGCTTACCTCGACAGATTGGCGCTACGGCTGTGCTCAAAGATTCTCAAGTGCTTGTCTTCCTGCTTCGCAAAGCATTGCAAGGCCAGTAAAAAACCACTCAAAGAGTCCGAGTAAAGCCGCTAGTGCTGTCCACAATAGGGGAAACCCTATCAGCTCAGAGATAACAACGACAACCCCAGATACAATCAGCAGGATGCCTAGAACACCCCAACCTTTGCTTTTGGAGAAGTGTTTGATCACCCAGCCGACAATAGCGATTATCACACCGATCACCACTGGTGGTAAATTTTGAAATTCGTTAAGGTCCAATGTCAGTCGCCTTCCTTTCATGAGAAATAGATATACTGACAAAGTTAATTTAAGCAATAATCAGAGTAATTTGCAATAGCAGAAATCATTGCAAGATAGTCGCTATGAAAACTCCGCAATTACTTGCGGAGTCCGAGGGCGGCGACGGTTGCCTTGTATGCATCGAAATCTTTACGTTCGAGGTACTTTAGCAAGCGTTTGCGACGACCCACCATCTGAATCAGACCGCGACGAGCCATGTGGTCGTGCTTGTTTGTCTGCAGATGCAGGGTAATCTCTTTGATACGAGTCGTCAAAACAGCTGCCTGTGCCTGAGGGCTACCGACATCGGTTTTGTGGGTCTGTGTCAAAGCAATTGCCTTGGCTTTGTTTTCTGCTGTAATCATCAACAATGTACTATAGCAGAGTTTTGCACAGTTTTCAACAGGGTAATTATTAGACTATGACGCGCAGTAATTGCAGGTCGTCGTCGTTTAATGGACGCCTATCATCAGCCCACTGTTGCAATGTCAGCTCAATATCCTGCCCCTCCATATAACCAAAATGTTTTCCATCCTCATTGAAATATGATTCGGTGACCACAGAATCTGTCTCCTGATTAAACGGCAAATCGTAATCAACGACTTTCTGTACACTCATCGCTACATCTATGTCGTTGGAAATAGTACTGGTAATCGAGACGCTGACTGTCGATTCAAGCGGTGCTTCACCGGTGTTAATGACATATGGTTCATTATAATTAATAATGACCTTGTTAATTACTTCGAGGTTAGCGTTAGGCAATGATTCTTTGTACGCCTGTAGTGGTGCCGGGTCGAGTTCCAACACGTAGCGATACGGTTGCGGCATGTCTTTAGCTTGTTCGTCAGCGTAGTCGACATCATACCTTTCGCCCTGTAATTTCGCTTGATTTGCCAGTGACCGCACCTCTAGCGGAGAAAGGTTAACTGGTTCGTTTTCGTGACTGTATTGTTCGTTCATAATCCTCCTTTAATCGGTAATACCAAAATCTGAAAGTTGCCAGGCATCATCGACCGACCATTTATTAATTGATAATCGCCGTAATTCGGTGCAATACGCACCTGTTGCAAGCACTTCGCCAATATCGACACACAAACTGCGAATGTAAGTGCCGCTGCTAACATGGGCGCGTACTTTTAACTCGGGATAGGTATAATCAATCAGTTCCAGACTATGTACGGTCACCTGACGCAATGGAATCTCGACTTCTTGGCCATCACGCGCTAATTTGTAGGCACGCTGGCCGTTGATTTTAATGGCGCTAAAAATTGGTGGGCGCTGCATGATATCACCAGTGAATTGAGCGAGCACTTGAGCGATTTCGTCATCCGTCGGCTGGCGATCCGACACATCAGTCAGTTCACCTTCTGGGTCGCCTGTTGTACTCGTTTGGCCCAATCGAAATGTCGCGTCATACACTTTATCAAGCTTGCTATAGTCGCCGGCTTTTTTGCACTCTTTGCCAGTCACCAGAATCATCAACCCAGTCGCAAACGGATCAAGCGTGCCGGTATGCCCGACTTTGACCTTTTTCCCCGCCTGCTGTGTTAACACGCGTCGAATCCGCGCCACCACGCCAAAGCTAGTCATGTCAGCTGGTTTGTCGATTAAAATAATTCCATCAGTCATCATATCTATTCTATACTAGAGGTATGAAAAAAATCATATTTGCCTTATTTGCTCACCCCGATGACGAATCGTTTGGCCCTAGCGGTACGCTACTGCTAGAATCGCGGGCTGGTACTGATGTGCATTTGATGACGCTAACAAGTGGAGATAGCGGCATGAACCCCGATAATCATAATGATTTGGGCGCTGTCCGATTAAAAGAATGGCAAACTGCTGGTAAATTGATGGGTGCGCAGTCGATGCAGTACCTTGGGTACAAAGACGGCCAGCTAAATAATCACACGATGATTGAAGCTAGCCAACGCGTCATTAATCTGATAACACCGATAATTGCGGCGGCGCCAGATGATGCCCAGATTGAAATTATGACCAACGATTTAAATGGTATTACTGGGCATATTGACCATATTGTTGCTGCCCGTATCGCTTGTTTTGTGTTTTACACGATGAAAGCCTATGATGTTCGGTTTCAGCGGATTCGCTTGGCCTGCCTCGCCCGCACTGTTGCACCGAATATGGACGTTTCATGGCTGTACATGGAGCCAGGTCGCACCGACGATGAAATTAATGAAGTAATCGACGCCCGTCAGGTTCGCGACGAAATTATAGCGATTATTCGTGCTCACCACACCCAACGAGGTGACGGCGAAACACATATCAAACAGCTTGGCGAGCAACTTGGGCTGAATTACTTTATTATCAAGCAGTAAAAAAGAGGTGGTATTTCACCACCTCCCCTATACGACTTGCTAACCTCTACTGACCAGGTATTTTAAACTGGCCTGGGTCGTTTGATTTTGGCGCAGATGGCGGTTCTTGACTTGGTGGTGCCGGCGTAAACATATCTTCGAGTTTTTCTGGCGGTAAAACAGGGTCGGCTGTTAATGCCACTGGCTGTTGCGAATCGGGCAACGGCGGTAACGGTGGCAAGGTTGAAAAGTCCGGTAACGGTGGCAGGCCTGGATCTGGCTGGGGTGGAGTATCATGGGATATTTCACCCAATATTTGTCCACCAACGCCTGCTTGCGGATTATTCGCTTCAGTAAATGGCGCGTCATCAAACGCCGCGTCAACGGCTGCCCGGGCGTCTTCGTGAGGCTGACGATTCTGTTGGTCAATATCAGCAAGCGTCACCTTTGGCGGCGGTGGCGTTTGTTCGTATTCCATCGGTTCTGCTGATGATGGCTGCGGCGGTAATGGTGGCTGTTCGTATTGCATCGGCGGCTCCACTGGTGGTGCTTTTTCCGTCTTCATCGAGGCAGCTGGCGCTGAATCTGGCGCTTTTTGATCGGATGATATCGGAGCGCTAAAAACATCCGGTACCGACGGCTCGTCGTCTGGTAAGTTAGCCGAGTTAAGTACTGATTGATACGTCGGCGCATTGCTGCCGATATAATCACCGTTACTGTGCGTCAAGATGGTATGATTTCGATCCGCTTCTTCGGCTTTGCGCTTGTCTTCACCCGCCTGTTCAGTTGTGGCATTCAATGCCCCGCCCATACTTGGGGTTTGATTTGTACCATGGTTTTTCCAAACCTCGTTACTCACCTCGCCACTCAGTGGCGGTTGCGAAGTAGTGGCAGCAGCTTCTGCGGCCAGATCTTTTTGCAAATCAGCCAAAGGTGGTGCCGACATAGGTACGACAGTTGGCAATTGCTCGGCCAAAGTTTGTTCAGCCGCTTTGGCTGCTTCTTCTTGCTGGGCAATTGTCATCGCAGGTGCTTGCTCGTCAGCATTGTCTGACGGATGAGAAATTGCCAACGACCCATCATCTTTTTTAGACTCAGAGGCGGCTGCTTTTTTATTTGAACGGTCTAGCTTTGTTGACTGGCCTTCGGATAAATCGGTCGTGCCGTCAGAATTACCTAAACGATCAGGTGGAGTGCTGCGGACATCAGGTCCGATTTCGTTGGCGTCTTCTAATTTTGCAGCAATTAATTGTTGGTTTGCGCCAGCTGCCATTAACTGCGCCGCCATCGTCATCACCTTGGACGACGTTCGATTATTACTAAAACGATCGGTTGCCGCAACGACACCTGTCAAAAACGCTGTAGCAATTTGTTCGTCAAGTAGCGGCTTGTCGCCCTTTAGCGCGTCGCTCAAACTGACCAACATTTCGCTCAAACTACTGGCATTATTTTCGTGCCAGTCCAGGCTACCCAATTCGCTTTTATCGTCAATGCTCATCGTCACCACGGTGGCATCATGCAAAATGCGACCGTGTGCGGCCAAAGCTTGGTCAAGGTTGTCGCGTTTTTTCACATTTAGCGCCAACACCAGTTCGACATTGTAATCGCCTTGGCTAAAATCAAGGTCATCACTGGTAATGGTGGTGCGATACGGCGTAATAAATATCTTGACGACTTCACCTTCGACTTTGTAGCGCAGATGGTCCGCCTTTTCTTTATCGAGTGCGATAATAAAATCACGCAGGCTATCGACGGTGTTTTCAAAGGTTTTCTGAGGATCGAGGAACGTAATTGCCGGTGGAATCGCCCCGCTAAACACCGCTGTGGCGTGTTTGCTCATTTTATTCAGCATCAACGTCAACCCTAGCGCCGCACTTAATTCATCGACTGATGGATTATTACTGACAGTGACCAAAATATTGCTACTATTTTTAATCTTGTCGACGATTTGCTGCTTGGCGTTGCCATCGTTCATGAGGTGTTTTCCTGCTTTTTATTTTTTGTTCAGATTTTGACTTCACTATACCATAAGTAGTTTGTTATCGTCAACGATGTTATGACACTTTACAAGGTTAGGGTTTTCCCCTATAATGACACCTTGATTATATCTATAACTTATTAAGCGGTAAAGGAACAATATGCCAATTATTAAATCAGCCATGAAACGAATGAAACAAACCATCAAGCGCAACGAGCGCAACGTTGGTATTAAGCGCGACATCAAAGACGCTACCAAAGCATTTTTGGCAAAGCCAACCAGCCAAGGCCTGAGTGCTGCTCACAGCGAGTTAGATACCGCTGTTAAGAAAGGTTTGTTAAAAAAGAACACCGTTGCCCGCCGCAAAGCACAGCTAGCCAAGGTAGCAAAAGACGCTGGGGTCAAACTAACGCCCGCTAAAAAGAGCACTACTGCCAAAGCCCCTGCCAGCAAAGCCGCACCAAAAGCAGCTGCTGTTAAAAAACCAGCTACTAAAACAGCGACGACAAAAACCGCAGCTGCTAAAAAACCAGCCGCCAAAGCAACCACTGCTAAAAAAGCACCAGCAAAAAAGCCAGCCGCTAAAAAAGCTACCAAATAATTATTTAGCCAACATTCACCCCACTCTACTATCGAGTGGGGTTTTTGCTGTGCTTGTAATTTTAGCCCTGCGCCGACTACAATATAGCTATGTACAAAAGCAAAAGCGGTTTTACAATCGTAGAATTACTCATCGTCATCGTTATTATTGGCATTTTAGCCGCTATAACAGTTGTTACCTATAGCGGCATTCAACAACGCGCACGTGATACAGCCCGCACAAGCGACATGGCAAGTATTCAAAAAGCTCTGGAAATATACCGCACCAGCAACCCCACCTACCCACCACGAGATAGTATTGGGACAAATCAGCCGGCTGGATTTAGCCCTCGATACGGATCGAGTTATGAATACAGCGTCGCCACCAATGGCAGCTGGCAAACCGAGCTAGTCGACGAAGGTATACTAAATAGCGTTCAAGTTGACCCACTTAACGACAACAACCATTATTATATTTATTGGGCAAGTGGGCCCAATGGCTATGGCGCCTGCACTGAACCGTTTTACGTATTAGTTGCTTACGGCTACGAAAGTGGCAACATTCCAACTAGCTCGCAAACTCTTACTTGCACTATGCCCGATGGCAGCTTCGGTTCGCACTGGGCAGAAAACAGCACACAAGCCGTATTTTCTAATACGCAAACACCATAGCGCCTGCTTAGTGCAGACCAGCGATTTTTATCAACGCGCGTTCTATCAGCAACCACGGCTCGGCGACAGATGTTTTCATGCCGGTGTCAGCCTCTGCGAATGCGGCGATGACTTTTTTTGCGCCCGACTTACCTAACTGTTTAGCGGCTGGTGCTACTTTTGACAGTCCATAAGGATGCACGCCCAAATCTTTGGCAACTTCTGCGCTGGATTTTTCGCTGACGGCAAGCGTTGCCAATTGAAATGCTTGGCCACTGAGTAATCCAAATAAGCGGTAATGATCTTCGGTCAGCGATAATGTCGCAATCATTTGTTTTACTTTGGTCGGGTTGCCTTGCAGGGCTGCCTGGAACAGTTCAAAAACGTTTTCTGTTGGATTAGCGTCGATGACTTCACTAATGATCTCCGGTCTTATATCATCCAGCACTGCCAATTTTTGCAATGCTTGATACAGCGACCATTGGTCCACGCCGACTCGTGCCACTAGCAATCGAATACATTTTTTATCAATCGAGCAGTCCAGCGCTGCTGCTTCTTGCGTCACCCATTGTTCTGCTTTCGCGTTATCGCGTTCGGACCACGCGGGAAAATCCTGAATCGTTGCGTTTTTTTGCAGGTCTTTATATGTTTTCGTTCGCTTGTCTAGTTTTGCTTCCACTAACACGACGTCAATATCGTCACTCAGCCGTGGCAACCAATCACCAAAATCGGTCCAGACGGTTTTATTGTCAGATAAATTTTTAATAATCACCAAGCGGTTGCTGGCAAATAATGTTCCGCCCATCAGCAAATCAGGTAGCTGTTTTAATTCTAATTCGCTGCCGTCGACTGTTTCGGCAACACCAGCAAAACCGCCGACGATTTTTTGCAGCGCGCGATGTATTTCAAAACTATTTTCACCAGCAAGGACAGTAATCATTACTACTTAGTATAGCTTATAGCTGCTGACAATTGGGGCAAATATGCGTACCACGTCCGGCGGCTTTGAATTTGATGATTTCGGTGCCGCAACGGGGGCACGGTTGGCCTTCGCGGCGAAACGCGCGGGCAAAATCAAGGTAATTGCCGCGTTTACCTTCGGCATTCAAGTAGTTTTTATCGGTACTTCCACCCTTTTCGATGGCTTGGTTCATGACAGCTCGCAATTCGCTATACAAAACGGCGAATTCTGCAGGTGTGATTGACCCGACTAACCGTTTTGGATGAATTTTGGCGCCCCATAACGATTCATCGGCATAAATATTCCCGACGCCCGCTACTATCGTTTGGTCCAGCAGCACAGCTTTGATACTAGTTTTTGCGCGCCGAGTAAACCGTGCAGCAAACTCTTCGGGCGTAAAGTCCGCTTCTAGCGGTTCGGGGCCAACTTTTTTCATAAAATCGATGTTTGGCACTTCTAACGTCGGCATTAATCGCATCCAGCCAAATTTGCGTTGATCGTTAAAAAACAGATGCGTATCATCGCTAAAAGTAATCGTCACCCGCGTCGAACGATCGGGCAACTTGCCAATTAAACTGTCATTGGGATGCCCCGCCCCAAACACCTGTTCACCACGATACACCAGCTGCCCCGTCATTTTTAAATGAATAACCAATGTGTAATCGGTCGACAAATCAATCAACAATACTTTGGCGCGGCGACGAACACCAGTCACCGTCGCACCAATCAAAAATTGCTGCACGTCGCTCGGTGCGTTAGGAAAGCCCTTGGGTGTGTCGTGGGTTACCGCTTTAACGGTCCGATTAACAATTAACGTTTGCAGTCCGCGACGAACGGTTTCAACTTCGGGTAGTTCAGGCATGCAAATTCACTTTACGGCTGTGGCGCTGTTTTAATAGCATTGGCTACTTTGCTGTCACTACGCAGGTTTTGCCAAAATTGTACTTGATCAGCCCGAATTGCCATACTGTTTTCGGGGCCGTAGACCTGTTGCGACACTTTTATAATTTTACTTTGTGACGACACGTTACTGTCCGGAGCGCTGGGGTCTGCCTCGTTTTGAACGGTATAAACATCTTTCAACGTCAGATAGGTTCCGGTGGTATTTTGCAATTTTCCAAAATAAATCTGACCAGTTACCAGATACACAACTTGGTAACGATCCGTAGCGATAGCTTGGTTGTGACGTTGCTGATACACCATAGCGGCGACAATCATTGCCACGATAACAAGCAAGCCAACCCCAAGAAATATAAAATTTTTTCGTGATAGTTTGACTGGATCCGAAGATTGAGCGCGAGCCCGTGGTGCGGTAATATCCATTGATTGACGACGTAACTTATCCATTATTTTCTCCTGTTGTATTACTATGTATCATACCACGCCTTTTTATTGCCACCAGGTGATTGTACT
>DASSWW010000019.1:0-3817 GCA_035704495.1 Saccharimonadales bacterium (SeqCode) | reverse complement strand
CTGGCCGGTACAAACGCGATGCCTTCGAGTGACAACCAGCCGACACTTCCTTCTTTGTAGCGAATGGCGCCGTCTTCGGTGATGTCAAGGCGAGCGGTGACGTTAGGGTTGCTAATGGTTTGCAGCAATAACCGGTCTGCTGGTCGATAGCCTGGTGGCAGAACACCAATAATTTCGTCATTGGTTGGCGTACCGCTTCGTTTAATCAACCCCTTTAGTAATATGACACCCGTATTAGTTCGTGTGAAGCCACTTGTTGCATACGAACCACCATAATCTGTCCAAGAATTTTGTAAGTCAAACTCGCCCCACAGGTTCACGCTAAGGGTCGCCACATTACTTGTCGCCGTATCGACGCCATCTGACATAACGGCGCGGTATTCGTAATTATTCCAACCTAACTGTAGGTTATTGATGGTGTAAGTCGTACTGGTAGCGCCGCTAATATTTGACCAGCTGCCGCCGCTACTGGTTCGCCGCTGCCACTGTACATTGGCGTCGCTCATATTAGGTTGGGCGGTAAAGCTGACTGATTCGCTGACGAGGGCGCTTTGGCTAATAGGTTGAGTTTTGACCGCTAGACTGACGATAGTTGGCGGTTCGCTGGCGACGTTTAATCTGGTGGCACGTGTGGCGACCGTAGTACTCACATAACGGCCGGCAATATAATCGCCTATCGTCAGGTTGACACGAATCGTATCGATTGACTCTAGAAGATCGTTGCGGGTATTGACAGTATAGTTACTGTTGGCAGCTGAAAGAGAAGGAGTAGTGTCCTCGGCGCCATTAAAATATTCGATATAAAATGATGTTACGTTGTCAGCCACGCGGATATCATCGACTTCACAATACGAACCTTTGGCGACACCAGGCGCGCAGCTGGGTTGTTGCCATGGTTCACCGGTCATACACAAATCGGGCGTTCCGTAGCCTTGTTGCATTAGCGTACGGCGCCACAGCGTATCAGACCCATCGCTATTCTCTTTTGTAAAATAAATAGTATTGCTGGTAAAACGCTGATTGTTGGTTTTTATGTTGGCATTACAGCTAAAGCTAGGTTGATTGGTATATACGGTTTGCCGATCGCTATTTAGTGGATTGATATCAGTTGTAAAAGTTCTGAGGATTAACATTGGGCCTATTGTGCCGCTCGCAGTGGCGACGTTACTAAAACTGTTGATGGCACCAGCACCATCATTGTAGCCTTGCGGGCTGGGGGCGGGTATTTCGTTGCCAGCCAAAAACATACCACTCAGTTTGACGTCTTGTTCAATCATTGTCATAGCGTTTTGCGAGTCGTACATCATTTTGTTTTGATCGCGCGTGGCTAGCACAGAACCGACCATCGATACCATTAACGCCACAAAGCCACCAATGACTAAAATAACAATTGGCGCGACGCCTAGTACTTCGACTAGTGTAAAGCCGCTTTTTGACTGGGATTTATTAATTGGTAACAAATAATGCATGAACAACCTTTTCTTGTGGTGCGCCGTAGGTAACGGTCACGGTAACTTTTGATGTTGGATCGCCGACGCCGTACGGACAGGTGGTATCGACATCTATGTCGGCATTCGACAAGCCACTAGAAGCCGGGACGGTAGGCGTGGGTGATGGTGCCAGCTCTGTGCAAGGATTAGTGGCTTTGGCAGCGTATAAGCGTAAATTAGTGTAGGCTACATTGCTAGCACGAGCGTGAAACTGAGCGGTTGCGCCGTCTTTTATGATAACTGCGTACAATTGATAACCAGCCCCAATAAAAGCAGCAGCAATGAACATGCTAATTAAAAGTTCGATAGCCGAAAAGCCTGCTTTTGCTGGTGTGTTTATCATTGATGTTTACTCGTTATCATATGAACACTGTTATCTACTTCAAGTCTATAAAACAGATTAAACTTCCGACAATCACCAGTGGCTGCGCACAGCGCGCCGGAGGTGGTAATTGGCTGATAGACGTATGTATTAGTGGTTGGCTGTGGCAGTACACCAGCCGTAGTTTGAGTGGTTGATGTTGCTGGAACCAGACTATAGCTGGTTTCGCTGGTACCAGGCGCTTGGAGGCTTTTTTTATCGAGTGTACTAAACCAGGATTCGATATTGGCCGTACTACTGGCCGCACTGGTAGGGGGATAGGAGCCCCGGTAGTCGGGGTTATTTGGCGTACCACTAGTATAAATACCTTCTAGGTAAAGTATAATGTTGCCAATATCAGTTTTTCGTTCTTCGTCGCGGGCATTGGCCTGTGTTCCGTTCAGATTAACAACGGATAATGTCACCAAAATCGCCATAATGGTGATAGTAATCGCTAACTCAACAATAGTAAATCCCGCACGACGCATCATATTCTATAGCATAAGAGTTTTATGTCGCTAGAGCAAGAGTTTTTTAGATTTCAAGGGGTTCTTGTTCGATGGTGATGCGGAACTGGTCGCGGACAGCGCCCATTACCTCGTCGCGGGCAGCAGCTAAATCTTGATAACTGGTCGCGGATTCATTAATCAGAACAAGCGCATTTTTGTCATGTACTCGCATGCCGTGAAGTGTTTTGCCTTTTAAACCAGTTTGTTCAATTAGCCAGCCCGTTGGAATCTTGATTTTACCGCTAGGCATATTATAGGTTGGCATGTCGGGGTAGTCGTCTTTTAAATCGGTTAATTGCCAATCTTCGACGATAGCATTTTTAAAGAATGAACCGGTGTTGGGTGTCACGCTAGGGTCGGGCAGCTTTTCGCTACGAATTGCAACCACTGCATCGCGAATAATCTGAGGAGTAAAAAGCGTAATGTTGTTGGCGGTAAAATATTCTTCGATGGCTTTATAAAAAGGTGGCTGGGGGGCTGCTTTGTATAGTTTGATGGTGATATTAGTAATGACGTATCGGCCGGCGGCTTGACCACGAAAGATACTGTGGCGATAGGAAAAGCCACAGTCGGCGTTTTGGAGTGCAATAAATGTATCTGTTTCGCTGTCGTAAGCTTCTAGTGAAACCAGCGTGTCGGCAATCTCTTGGCCGTAAGCACCCACATTTTGTACAGGGGCCGCACCTGCTGTGCCCGGAATTGCTGACATTGCTTCGATACCCGACAGGTTCATGTCGACGGTTCGTTTTACGACTTCATCCCAATTTTCACCAGCACCAATACGTATGGTGGTTTGGCTGGCTTTATCATCAATTACTTCAAATCCTGGAATGCGATTGCGAACGACAATACCATTAAAGCCTTCGTCGTGAACGATAATATTGCTGCCGCCACCGAGGATAAAGACAGGGAGTTTCTGTGTTTTGGCGTTGCGGTAGACCTCGGCGATGTCATCTGCTGTATGCGCCTCGGTCATAAAGCGAGCGTTGCCGCCTAGGCGCATGGTCGTGTAGTTTTTAAGAGGAATGTTAGTATGAATATCCATGTGGGCTCATTATAGCCTACGTACCACCAATTATGCTATAATTACCTCTGCAAGTTGAGGCTTGAAACGCACCCGTAGCTCAGCGGCCAATTATCAATAAGCACGAGTGCTCTCGTAGATAGAAGGCGACTTTGATCTACGACGTACCTTTCACAGCCATATATGCACCCGTAGCTCAGCGGATTAGAGCACTGGTCTTCGGAACCAGGTGTCGCAAGTTCGAATCTTGCCGGGTGTACCAAATTGGAATTACAGATAGAGATTGAGGTCCATTTCAATCTCTTTTTTGTTGAACGTATTTTTCACACCTTTTGGATAAGTTTGAATTCCGTTTTATGTTTTGCTAATACTTTACGATAAGCTCACAAACACCTACAATCAGGGTATGTCCATACTCGTCATACGCCATGGT
>DASSWW010000017.1:0-18430 GCA_035704495.1 Saccharimonadales bacterium (SeqCode) | reverse complement strand
GCAAGCACGACGCGCCGACCGTCAGCTGCATCGGTACAGCGAGTGAGCATGTAGCGTGCGCCTGCTTCACCCTCGACACTCTCAGGAATATAGTCACCATTGACCAACACTTGCTGAACTGATTCGCCACTCTCATAAGCGCTGTTGTAATAGCCCGTCGCTGGCATACTGTTATAACCTGTGTTCATTTGCTCAAATGATTTAGCGCTGTTGATTGACCATATCTGTAGTGCTTTGCCAATAGCGGCAATATCACTTTGGCGTTGGATATCACGTGCCCGTTCTTGAATGCCGTTATACGCCACAATAGTAATGGCCGCCAGAATACCGATCACTACGATGACGATAAGAAGTTCAACGATCGTAAAACCTGTTTGTTTTGATGCCCACGGTTTTGCCATGCTTTCATTTATAACATCCCACCCGTCATTAGCGCAAACGGTATGACCGGGGTGTATTTTACAGGTGTCGAGCTACGCCCGAATTTCTGTTATTTCAAGATGTAGCAGCCTTCCTTCAATAGTACGCCTACCCTGCCATTCGTTGACTGTTGGTTGAAACCAAATCGTCACGTACTCACCAGGTTCAACAAAAAATGATTCTGGTGCGTTGAACGCCAGGAATTGCATGGATTTTTTATGCTCATCTTGCAGTTCTAGTTTGACATGCTGGGCATCGGCACCCATACGACGCACGTTCGTCACTAATACATTATGACTTTTAAAAACTGGGTCGGGATTGCCATTGCCACATGGTTCCAGTTGCTTTAATTGTTCTAAAAGTGTCTCGTCAATATCAGCAAAATTTGCCACGACGACATCTTCTTTTGGTAGCAATAGTGCCGCTTGGTTAAATAAATCTTTCGATTGATAAAATTCATTGACCCGCTGGCGAAACGCCCCGATATTAGCGGTCGGCATCGTCACTCCAGCCGCTAGTTTATGCCCGCCGCCTTTGGTAATAATATCGTCACTGGCCCGAATTGCATCGGCCGCACTAAAATCACCGTAACTACGTGCCGAACCTTTGCTTTCATCACCCATTTCTTGCAGTACATACGTCGGTTTTTTATACTTTTCAAGTAATTTTGCTGCCACAATGCCAATAATACCGTGATTCCAATCCGGATGACTAACCACCAAGACAGGATCGTTTTTGTATTGTTCGGCCTGAATAATCGCTGCCTTAAAAATCTTGTCTTGGTCACTGCGCCGCGATTGGTTTAACATATCCAGCTGCTGTGCCTTTTCAAGTGCCACCATTGGATCATCTGCCCGCAGCATGTCCAGCGCATGTTGCGCTGTTTCTAACCGTCCGGCGGCATTCATACGTGGACCCAACCCAAATCCCAGCGAACGTGCATTGACTTTATCCGGCTCGACAGCGGCAACCGCCATCAGCGCTTTTAGACCTGGCCGACGCGTTTTACTAAGTACTTTTAGCCCCCAATACACATTAGTTCTGTTTTCGTCGACCAATGTCACGATATCACAGACCGTTCCTAAGGCAACCAAATCTAATAACCACTTCTCGTGACCCTCGGGTAGCCCATCCAATACCGTCTGTAATGCCTGCACTAATTTAAAAGCGACGCCTACGCCTGCAAGATCCAGAAAAGGATATGCTTTCCCCCGCACGGACGACCCGGCTTTCAGTTGGAATTTTTCGTATTCATCTGGAAAATCTGCCAACAAGCGTTTTGGGTTAATCACTGCTATCGCTGGTGGCTGGACAGGCGCGACATTATGATGATCGGTCACAATGACGTCGACACCAAGCTCGTTAGCCCGAACAATTTCTTTTTCGCTCAGGCTGCCACAATCAACCGTCAGAATCAATTCCGCCCCTGCTGCAGCAATCTTTTCTACCGCATCAATCGTCAGTCCATAGCCTTCGACAAATCGGTTCGGAATAAATGCATCGACATGTCCGTAGCCAAATGATTTTAATGCATCTAATAATACTGTTGTGGCGGTCAATCCATCAATATCATAGTCACCATAAATTGTTATTTTTTGTTGCTGCTGATGTGCCACGACTAGCCTGTCGACCGCCGCCTGCATGTCAGGTAACAAAAATGGATCATGTTTTGATTCGTATTGTGGTGATAAAAAACGATCACGCGTCTTGCCATCAAGACCTCGCGCCTTTAATACTTGCTCAAATAATGTCATTACAAATCAGAAGAACGTTTTGGACGGCCAGCGTGCTGCTGCGACTTAATAACGATACTCTGCAATTCTTTAAAAATTGGGAATTGTTTGTTTGTCGAGTAGATTTTCGTGTTACCTTGCTTTTCCGAAGTCAGAAAGCCAACTTTTTCGAGTCGTTTTAGCTCACGTTGAATGTTACCTGGGTCTTCCTTGATCAATTTAGCCAAACCACGAACATGAGTGTGAAAATCTGGGTACTTAGCATATACCACTACAATTTTTCGGCGTACTCTCGATGTAATAAAAACGTCTAACATAACTTCCCTTGCTTACTGACTCCCTGTTTCTTGCTAAATTATATTGTACACTTTTTTACATCGTTTTGGCAAGCGTGTTTAACGCCAATTCAATACGATTTGATTAATCTTGGCGATTGTATCCTCGTGCGACGGAATGTCATTGGCCTCGTAGTAGTGGTCGGTGCCCATATAATTCTCTTTGACGTCAAGCACGTGCAGCTCATCGGCCAAAATATGCAGCTTATCGACAGCCGGTAGTGATGCGACGGGAATCGCGACAATCAAACGCTGAATACGAATTGGTTTCAAAAAATCAACCGCTACATCAAGCGCCGCGCCATTATCAATACCGTCGGCTACTAAAATAACTGTATGATCGCGAAGCATATCGTGATCAATCACACCGCCGTCACCTAACAAACGATTAATCCGTTGAAACGCTTCGCGCTTTTGTTCCTCTAGGTAGCCATGGAACTCGCTGGTGTATTCTTGAATTTCACCAGAACTAAATGAACCGTTATACGTAAAGCCTCCGCTTTGTGAAACGCCCCCGAAACTCAGGCTTTCACCCGGAACCTCAATATCCTCAACAAGTAACATCGTGAGCAAACAGTGCAACTCGCCGGCAATTTGTTCGCCCACTTGCACAGCGCCATCGCTTAACGCTACCACTACACAGTTTTCGTAACGATACTTATCAACGAGTCGGGCGGCCAAAATTTGCCCAGCTTGGGCACGACTTTCGAAATACATATCTATAGTTTATCAGTATACTAGTAACTATGCACTACTACGAAGTCGCGCCAAACCAAATCATAAGGGCTAACAATGTTTATTTTACATACGCATCAGACACAGCACTTACCATAGGACAATTAGTTATTATTGAGGTTGGCAAAAAATCTTTAACAGGAGTGATCCTGCGCGCAACCAAAAAGCCGGCCTACGAAACAAAAGCGATTACTAGTGTTATCGAAGAACAGCCGTTACCCGAACCTATAGTCAAGCTAGCACTATGGCTGAGCGACTATTACGCCACACATCTTGCTACCGTCCTACAAACCATCTTGCCGCGCGGGTTGCAAAAATCACGTCGCGAGCGCAATATCATACCTTATGAAGCTATGCGAGACCGAACAAAAATTGTATTCACTAGCGAACAAACGACGGCTATTACTACGGTCGAACAAATGACTCCAGGCACGGCACTACTTCACGGCGTGACAGGATCTGGCAAAACACACGTCTACATCGAACTAACAAAACGAGCTCTCTCCCGCGGACAATCCGTCATCTTATTAGTTCCTGAAATTGCCTTAACATCCCAATTAGTCGATGAGTTTTCACATTATTTTGAGAATACAATCCTGACTCATTCGCGCCAAACCGAAGCCGAGCGACATACGGCATGGCGCCGTAGTTTGTATAGCAAAACTCCGCAAGTCGTCATTGGTCCACGATCAGCGCTTTTTCTGCCACTACCGCATGTTGGACTAATCATTATCGATGAAGCGCACGAACCAAGCCTAAAACAAGAGCAAGCGCCGCGCTATTCTGCCCTACGCGCGGCCAGTATACTTGCATCGTACCACAACGCCAAAGTTGTTCTTGGTAGCGCGACCCCAGCTATTGCTGATTACTACCTTGCCGAAAAGTCTAAACGCCCCATTATTACTATGGCCACTCGTGCCCGCGACGACGCCGTCAAACCAAACGTCACATTGGTTGATATGACAAAGCGCACTAACTTCAAACAACATCGCTTTTTATCAGATAAATTGCTTGTACAACTATCAGAAACATTCGCTAGCGGTCAGCAGGCACTCGTGTTTCATAATCGCCGCGGTAGCGCTGCAACTACCCTATGCGAAAATTGCGGCTGGTCGGCCATGTGTCCACGCTGCTTTATACCGCTGACATTGCATGCAGACAAACATCACCTTCGTTGTCATATTTGCGGTATTATCGAAACCGTCCCTACCAGCTGCCCGGAGTGTAGTGCTGCTGACATTATCCATAAAGGTATCGGCACAAAACTAATCGAAGCTGAGCTGCGCAAACTTTTTCCTGATAAAATTATTGCTCGATTCGACGGTGATACCGATACCGGCGAGACAGTCGAACAACGGTACCAAGAGTTGTATAGCGGCGCAATAGACCTGATTGTCGGTACTCAGGTCATCGCCAAAGGTTTGGATCTACCCAAGCTGCGAAGCGTGGGCGTTGTGCAAGCCGACAGCGGCTTAAGTCTGCCGGATTATGGCGCAAGTGAACGCACCTTTCAGCTACTCGCCCAGGTAATTGGCCGGGTTGGGCGCTCGCATCACCCAACAAGTGTGATTGTACAAAGTTACCAGCCGACCCATCCCGCGGTGACTGATGGACTGACGCAAAACTATCCGCATTTTTACGCTGCTACTTTACGAGAGCGCAACCGAGCACATTTTCCGCCATTCACTTATCTATTAAAGCTAACCTGCATCTATAAAACCGAAGCCGCGGCGATTAAAAACGCTCAGAAACTCGCCAAAGAATTACGCGCGAAAGCAATAGACGGCGTACAAATATTGGGACCGACACCGGCATTTTACGAACGACAGCGCGACACCTACCGCTGGCAGCTCACCTTAAAATCACCAAAACGCGCCGCCCTTGTCGAAATAGTGTCATTTTTACCACCAACTCATTGGCAGTACGAACTAGATCCGATTAGCTTACTATAAAATCGCGCTAGTCACCTCTGTC
The DNA here is from genome assembly GCA_035704495.1 of Saccharimonadales bacterium (SeqCode). Lineage (GTDB taxonomy): Bacteria > Patescibacteriota > Saccharimonadia > Saccharimonadales > Saccharimonadaceae > UBA6022. The sequence continues at coordinate 13,233 of DASSWW010000017.1, read as the reverse complement.
TTTTGTCCCTTGTTTTCGCTATAATAGATCGTAATGAAAAAAGAAGCGATTATTACCCTGCCGAACCCGCATTTACGGACAAAATCAACGAAAGTCCATGTTATTACTGATGAAACCATCAAATTAATTGATGACATGACCACGGCATCAATTGACTGGGAAGACAGCCGGCCGCACGAAATCAGCGCAGCCCTTGCGGCCGTACAGATAGATAATTTACAACGGGTTGTTATCATCCGTAGCGATTTTGACGACAAATCCGTTCGCGAATTTACGGCACTTATTAATCCGGAAATTGTAAAACACGAAGGCACGATCGTTACTGACTATGAAGGCTGCCTCAGCGTTGGCGGTGTCTACGGCAAAGTACCGCGCCATTCCAAAGTGCGCGTCAAAGCGCTCGATGCCGCAGGCAACGAAATTCGTTTTAAAGCCGAAGGCTTTTTGGCGCGCGTTATTCAACACGAAATCGACCACACCAACGGTATTGTTTTTATTGACCATATCCACGATCAAACTGACGCATTTTACACCCTCGATGAGAAAGGCGAGCTGCAGCCACTTAATTATGACGAAAACATCCGCGAAAATACTATTCTTTGGGACTGAGGATTTTAGTCTGACTGCCCTCACCGGCCTGATTGAGGCGGGCTATGATATCGTGGCGGTCGTTACCAAACCGGACAGCAAAAAAGGCCGTGGGCAGCAGTTTGTTGCACCAGCAGTTAAAACACTAGCAACTCGGCACAATATTCCGGTCTGGCAACCAGCAAAACTAACCGACATCACACCTGACATTCGTGCACTAGGTGATGTAACGGGCGTTCTTGTCAGCTATGGTAACCTGGTACCGGTGGCGATTATTGATTTGTTTACGCCAGGTATTATTAATGTCCATCCTTCGTTACTTCCTCGTTATCGTGGTCCTTCACCCATCGAATCAGCCATTAAAAATGGCGACACTATGACAGGCGTATCAATTATGCAGCTATCGGCTAAAATGGATGCCGGCCCGATTTATGCAGTCAAAAAACACCCCTTGAACGGTACCGAAACGCGCCCCGAACTGTACCACGCCTTGGCTGACGTAGGAACAAATTTATTACTCGAAGTTTTACCAGCGATAAGTAGTGGCGAACTTCACCCTACTCCGCAAAGCGAGTCTGCCGCCACATACTGCCAGCTACTACAAAAAAGTGATGCAAACCTAGACCTTACCCAGCTAGCAGCAATAGATGCGGAACGAAAAATCCGCGCGCATATCGGCTTTCCAAAAAGCAAGCTGACGCTATGTGATCAATCAATTATTGTCACCAAGGCACATACCTCGACAGTACAAAAAACACCGCTCGACGTTGTATGCCAAGACGGTGCTTATTTATCCGTTGATGAATTGATTGCCCCTAGTGGCCGCCGTATGGACGGCGAAGCGTTTTTGCGTGGTTACGCGGCTGGTTGATTACCACCAAGGATTGCATCACGATTACCAACAATCTCGCGTTTAATTTCGTCGAGTACCTGTGCTACAACATTACGATAATCAGGTCGATTAATACCAAGCCATTTTAGCGAAGCGTACTCGGCTAAAATTGTCGCTTCGTCAGTCCCGCCTGGAGCACTTTGACGTAATTGCTGATAACTTTGATCGTTTTGGTAGTCGGGAACATTAGCCCCAATCCACGCGCGTACTTTTTCGTCATCACGATCAACGAATGATTCAAACTCTGATAGTTGCGCCTCTGACAGACCGTCAGATAACCGAGTACCAACTCGCAGTTCTAATTCACTATAAATATGTTCCTTAAACGCTTGCTTTTGGTCTTCGGGCAATTGATCAAGGCCTAGTTCTTGTAAAAATTTATCATCTAATTGAAACATATACGTCCCTTCCGCCTTATCGGCTATTCTGAATTAATTCTAGCACATCTTGTGGTAAGGCGCCCGGTCGACTAATTCCCCAGGTGCCATCGAGCATTGGATAAGCCCAACCCCGTTCTTGAAGTGCAGGACCAACCTTTTGCAATAGTTCTGCACGTTCATGGTTAGGGATGTCCATCTCGCCAAAAGTCTGATACCAACCTTCGCCGGCGACAACGGTTGACGCATCGGCACCAAAGTCATAGTCAGGTGTCGCTGCTTCTGGTGATTGTTCGGGGCTAGATATGTCTGGTGTTGAATTAGTATCTTCTTCACCATGTGTAGGCGTTTCATTAGTTCCTTCGTTATCCGAGCCAGATGTGTCATTGTTCGATTCGTTATCAACTACGCCATTGCCATCGGTCTCTTGTGGTGGCTGCGCTTCAACAGTGCCATTGGGTAAATTTCGATTCGAGTATTCGCCGAGGCTATCGTTCATTTCACCAATCGCCGCAGTGATTGTTCCACCAAGCACTGCGCCAATTGCCACGCCAGCCACACCTGCACGGACAGACTTACGACGTTTTTCTTGTTGTTCTTTCGTGTCACGCTCAAATATGCTCGTCGCGTAACTTGCTGCTGTTTCTAGCTTACCGCCCTCTTGATCCTTTTCCAGCTGTTGTATTGCTTCAAGTTTATGAGAAGCGAACATATCTGGATCTAGCTGTTCCATGCCACGACCTTGTTGATTATCTTTCTTAGCAAAATAACGCGCAAAACGAGTTCCCGACACCGCCGTTGCTGCGGCCGCACCCGTTAATCCTGCGCCAGCAGCAACACCCACCACAGCACCGGCGGTCACGCCGGCAACAACGCCAGCACCACCAAGTAGTACACCTTTTGCAAATCGTTGCTTCTTTGTACCCGTATTAAACCAAGAGATAAATTTACCAACCTTGGTGTTTTTTAAATTCTCCTTGGTTTGCTCACGCAGTTTTGCTTGTTCATCAAAAATATAGCTAATGGCAGCAACGTTTTTTAGCGAATCGGTTAGTTCTGTGTCGTTATTAACGTCACTCAGTTTCATCTTACCAAGCGCAATCAGCTGCGTGTTATATTCAGCCTGTAGCTGTTCGTATTTTTGACCTTTACCGAACACGTGGCCTTGACGCTTTGCACTTGCTTCCGCTAATTGATCGCGCAAAGTAGCTAATTTTTTATCCGCCAGCTCTATTGCTGGATCAGCATGTTCGCCCTTGGCGGGCACGGCCGGGGCGCTTTCGGGACTCGCTATCTGCTGCTCGTGCGTCTGTGGTCCTAGTGGTTGATCAAATGTGCCTTGCGGTGTCGTATAGTCAGGACCAATCGGTTGGTCAAAATTACCCTGAGGTTCAGTCTTTAAATAATCTGGTCCAATCGGTCGATCAAAATTGCCTGATACCACCGTACCAACCGGTGTGTTCAGCAGTTGTTTTCGGCTATATTTACGTTTATTGGTAATAGAAAAACCGCGTGCTTCATCAATTTCAGCTTGTGTTTCTTCCGAATCCTTAAACCTCTCTACAACGGATGCTGTGGTGTCTGTGTCGATTGGATCAGCTTTGGTTTCGGTACCTGAGAGACCATCAGAACTTGTGTCTGGCGTAGCTGCGTCAACCGTGCCCACACCTTTAGGTGATGGGCTGCTGGATGTATCAGTATCAGCTAACGGTTCGGATGGTTGTGGTGCATTTTCCGTGTTGGTGCCGACCGTAGTCTGTCGCTGTCCTTCCTCTTGTTTGCGTCGCTGCTGTCGTATGCGGCGTTCATTTTGACGTTTCGCAATAAATGCTTCTTTTTTACTGACGGAGTCAGTTGCTGATTCGTCGTATGTTATCGCTTCATCAAAACTCACACGTACGACATCTGCGGGAACACTTTCGTCATTCGCAATTAGTTCAAATCCATTTTTTTTGAATGCATCGTTTTCTTTCATTGTTTCTGCCAGTGCGTTCGGCAACATATACAATTCGTCTGCTGCACGAAGGTCACGCACAACACCTTCTTGTTCATCGACGCCAAGCTGCTGCACCGTTCCGTCCTGACGAACAAGAACAAGCGCTACCTCATATGACCTATCAGCGCTAGTGTCAGCTGTGTCTGGGCCCGCGTTGACACACCAAGACAAGTCGCCTTGCTGATCAAGCCGAAAAGCAGCCGGCACAAAGGTACCTCCCCCTTCACTGCCGTTCATAAGAGCAATCCCCGCTACGTTAGGATGCTTGTCGCTAGGAAGCATTTCTTGAAACGCAAAGCTCGGCTTATCAGAGTGGCGTTCGGATACTTTCACCATATCGACATCAAACTGACGAGCCCCGAGTGCATCTATAGTCGCTGTCCGCTTTTCTGATGATTGATTCATGCTTGAACGTATCCTATTTATACTCTGTATTTTAGCATAAATACAATAAAAAAGCAAGTACTATACACTGTACTTGCCCTTTTACAACATGCGCCTATTATTTTAGCGTTCGCTTGACCATTTCGCGCGTAAAGAATTCGAGTTTGTCACCTTCTTCGAGCAGCATTTTTTTGCTGGTTTTTAGTGATATACCACACATTTCGCCCTCAAAGACTTCTTTGGCCTCTTGCTGTTGGCGCTGCACCTTGGTAACTTCGACCTCACCTAGTTGCTCATCACCACGTTTGACACGAGCAAGCACGTTCGGTACGGCTTTGCCGCTAGTGACTTCGCCGCCAGCAATAACTTCTTCTTTTAGCGTACGAAAGATACCTTTAATCGTCAGGGTGCCAATTTCGGTTTCGACTACCTCTGGTGCAAGCATCGATTCCATCGAGTTACGAGCATCATCGAGCAGTTCATAAATCACGTTAAAAATGCGCACTTGAACCTTGTCGCGCATTGCAAGGCGCTTGACCGCTGGTGGCAAATCAACATTAAAGCCATAAATAATCGTTTCGCTGTTAGCGGCAAGTCGAATATCGTTTTCTGAAATACTGCCGACACCGCTACCGATGACGCGTAATTTAATTTCGCCGCCGGTATCAACCAGGCGCAAGCTATCCATCACCGATGTCAGCGAACCTTGAACGTCAGCCTTGACGATGACATTTATATCCTGAGTGTCGTACTTTTGATTCATCATATTCAACAAGTCGGCGCCGGTTACGTTCGTGCTAGCAGCATTCTTCTCGCGTTCGATATGAGCACGTTCGGTGGCCTGGCGGGCATCCTTTTCTTTTTTAACGATCGTAAAGACATCGCCAAATTGCGGTAATTCTTTAAAGCCAGTCACTGTTACGGGTGTTGACGGGCCGGCAGATTTAATTGCCTTGCCTGCATAATTAAGCAGCGTGCGGATTTTGCCATAGGCAGTTCCAGCTACCAAAAAATGACCTGGTTTTAGTTCGCCTTGTTCTACTAGCAGTCCAACCACCGGACCGCGGCCAGTTTCCATGTGTGATTCAATCACCAATCCTTCGGCTGGTACATCAATGTCGGCTTTTAATTCCTCTAAATCAGCGACAAGCAGTACCATATCAAGCAATTTATCGATATTCTGGCCTGTTTTTGCGCTGACTTCCACCATCACCACATTACCGCCCCATTCTTCGGGGTTGAGGCCGTGTTCGGTTGCCAACTGTGTTTTAACTAGCTGCGCGTTGGCGGTTTCTTTGTCCATTTTATTAATAGCAACGACGATTTTCGCGTTAGCAGTTTTTGCAAACCGAATCGCCTCGACTGTCTGTGGCTTCACTCCGTCATCGGCGGCTACAACAATCACGACAACGTCCGTCAGTGTTGCTCCGTGTTGACGCAGCGCCGCAAAAGCTTCGTGTCCTGGCGTATCTAACAGCGTAATCGTACGATTTTTACGCTCTGTCTGATAAGCACTAATGTGCTGCGTAATACCGCCAGCTTCACCTTCGGCAGTTTTATTATCTAAAATCGCATCAAGTAGGCTGGTTTTACCGTGATCCACGTGTCCCATAACAGCTACGATTGGCGGGCGATCAACGGCTTTATCCGACAACTCGTGGGCTTTACGTGTGGTCGGTGTACTGCTTTCTCTTTTTTGCAGTTCGACATCCAGACCAAGCTCTTCGACAATAATCGTCGCGGTTTCAAAATCAATTCGCTGGTTAATGGTTGCAACGATGCCGTTTTTAAACAACTCACCAATCAAAGCGGTGACAGGCAAATTGAGCGATTCAGCCAATTCACCAACAGTAATTGAGTCAGCGACAACAAGTACTTTTTCTTGGCTCATGTGAGAGCTCCTTTCTGCCCGTCACCAAAGGCGGCGGATTATACCCTCTCTAATGGGGGATTATTTGGTTTTAGTATCCGTCAAACTCAGGGAGATCTTGCGGTTGTCTTTGTCGATATCAAGCACGGTAAATGTTTTGCGCTCGTTCAAAGTAAAGACTTTTTCTGGATCAACATCACTGCTGTCGCCAAGTTCACTGATGTGAACCAAAGCTTCAACTGCTGGGCTGATCTGTACAAAAGCACCGAATGGCGTAATGCGTGTCACTGTACCTTCGACGTTAGCGCCTGGTTTAAACTGTTCGACTTCGTCAAGCCATGGATCTTGTGACAGCTGTTTAATGCTGAGACTGAGACGGTCTTTGTCGATTGAAATAATTTTGGCTTCAATCGTTTGGCCGACTTTCACATAGTCGCTTGGATTGTTGACACGTTCCCAGCTGATTTCGCTGATATGCACCAATCCTTCTATACCTTCGACGTTAACAAACACACCAAAATCGACGACACCAGTAACGATACCGGTGACTTTGTCACCAACGGTTAGTTTTTCAAATCGTGCGGCTAGGCCGTCTTTGATGGCTTCTTTTTCGCTAAAAATAAGCTTGTTTGCTTTGCGGTCACAGTCCAAAATGCGGACTTTTAATATTTGACCAACCAAGCTGTTCAAACGTTGCAAAATTTCATCTTTGTCGCTGCTACCTACGCGTGGATAGTGTTCGGCTGACAGTTGTGAAACGGGCAAGAAACCACGAACACCTTCGTATTCAACCAACAAGCCACCACGGTTAGCGTCGTACGGAGAAACGTCGATAATATCGCCTGCATCAAGTTTGGCGGCAACTTCGTCCCAACCGCGATCTTTGGCGGCTTTACGCAGTGACAATAGTGAATAACCGTTATCTAGTTCGGCATCGACGACGCTAGCGGTAACTTCGTCACCTTCCTTTAATGTTCGAGAGAACCCAACCTCGCGGCGCGGAACAAATCCGACACCTTGCGCACCCAAATCAATTAGTACCTCGTGTTTACGAAGAGATAATACTGTTCCAGTAATTACTTCTCCTGCTGTTAATTGCTTGACACTGTCGCCTTCGGCAGCGAGCAAATCATCCATTGTTAATGTGGCTGTTGTTGCCATAAGTCTTAGTAAGACTCCTTCCTTAAATAATATTTCTGAAGCGCGCTAATTATAGCGCTCCTAGATTAACTCTATTGTACCCCAGGTAAAGCCGTAAGTCAAAGAGAGGCGTAGAGTAGTCGTGAACGAATATAAGCGATTGTGGCACCCACCAACAATCCTGCACCCAAGAAGGAAACGATTGTTTCAGCTGGACCCGTTTCTGGCAGTTTTGCTGTCTCTGTTGGATTAACATCGGGCCGTGCAGTGGTAGGGATTTCATTTGTTGTGGGCTGTGGGGTGGCGGCTGGCTTTTCAGGCGCTTTTGCAACTTCATCTTGTGATGCAGCTGGCTTCTCTGTTTTCTTTGTATCCTCTTTTTGCGGCGCTGGCTGTTCAGCTTTGTCTTTTGCTGGTTCGCTAGTGTCTTTTTGCGGTGTTGGCGCAGGCTCCTCTTTTTGTTTGGTATCAGACGCTATTTCATCTGGCTGATTTGCTTCGTCACCGGACTGATCTGCTGGTTCAGTGGCAACTGGCGTCTGGTCAACGACTGATTGCGCCGAACGTTGCTGCACAAAATAAGCGCTACCAACTAAAAGCGCTGTCAGCACGCTGCCAACAATTATAAAACTGAGTACCGATCCACCTTGATTTGATCGCGCCATAGCTTACCTCTCATTTACTTTAACTCTACTATACCCTTTTTCACCCCCGAGCACAACTACCCGCGTTTATGCTACACTACTAATATGTTAGTCACGGTGGATACTGGTGGGACAAAGACGTTAATCGCCAGCTTTGAACAAAATGGCAAAATCGGCAAAACGATTAAGTTTCCGACGCCTCCAAATCAAGACGAGTATGTCACCCTGCTGCGTGAAACCCTCCAGAAAAACTACAGCAACGCCCCTGTCGAAGCATTGGTAGTCGCGCTACCAGGCATCATCAAAGACGGCGTTGCGCTGTGGTGTAATAACCTCCACTGGAAAAATTTTGATGCCCAAAATGCCCTTGCTGGCGTACTGGGTGCAACACCTGTTTTTATCGAGAATGACGCGAATTTAGCCGGTCTGGCCGAAACCAGAATCCTTGATCCGATGCCGTTTTCTTCCCTGTATGTCACCATTAGTACAGGTATTGGAACGGGTATTATTACCGAAGGGCACATTAATCCAGGGTTGCGCTATAGCGAAGGTGGACGCGCACTTGTCGAGTTTGACGGGGTGGTGCGCGAATGGGAGAGTTTTGCCAGCGGCAAGGCAATCTATCAAACCTACGGTAAATATGCTCGCGACATCACCAACCAGCGCACCTGGCAGCAAATCGCCGATCGAATCAGCCGCGGCTTTTTGGCAGCTGTTCCGATTATTCAACCAGATGTGGTTATCATTGGTGGCAGTATAGGAACGTATTTTAACCAATATAGCGACCAGCTCGAGGCAATCTTGCGTGAAAAGCTACCTCCGCATATTGCCTGCCCGCGTTTCATTCAAGCGAAACACCCCGAAGAAGCAGTGATTTATGGATGTTATTATTATGCCCTCGACTACATCACTCGCGACTAAACTACAAAAGGATTTCCCTCATTTTGCTTTTACAAGCAGCGACGGCTTTCGTTGGTCGCCAAACGATACCACTGTTTTTTACGATGCTACATCTAATAATCAAGCCGCGCTGTTGCATGAATTATCACACGCTATCCTTGACCATACCCAGTACACAAAGGATATCGAGCTGGTCGAAATGGAACGGGATGCCTGGGAACATGCCAGCACATCGCTTGGTAGCCGCTATGGCGTCGTAATTGCCGATGCCACGATCCAAGATTCACTCGATAGCTACCGTGATTGGATTCACTCCCGTAGTACATGTCCACACTGCCAGGCAACTGGCGTACAAGTAAAAAAGAACCAGTACAAATGCCTAGCCTGCAACACCCAGTGGCGCGTCAACGATGCGCGAGTCTGTGCACTACGCCGCTATACCATCTAACACTAAAAATACCCGGGATAATACCGGGTATTTTTAGTGTTAGGGACGATAACTATGCAGCTACGTCAGTAACGACTTTTTTGCGGCGTGAAATACGGCCACCCTTTGCACCAGCAATACGTGCTAGATCAGGGTTAGCAGCAAAACCACCAGTGTGACCGTTTTGGCCACCACGTGCACCAATCTTCGCGTAGAAGTTTGGATCTTTTGCTAAATTCTTTGCAGCCGCTTTTTGGCCACCAGCTTTTGTTCCTGCCATGGAATTAATTCTCCTCTTATCCGGGGTCTCCACCTCGGTTATTACCTCACATATGCTATGTGTATGTTTTTATATTAGCATAGCATAGCCTTTTTGTCAATATGTACATAAGCATATTTTTATTGTATATATAATGTTGCATATATCCGACTGGTGCTATATTATAAATAAGCACCTGTTTGAATCCAAATTTAGATTCATTCCAAACAAAACGACCCTATCTGCGAGATGGGTCGTTTTTTCATTATTGGTTCAAGGATTGTGTAGATTGTAGTTAAAGGCGTGGAGAGAGGGAGTATTGTATAACTCCCTCTCTCCGATGCGTATCAGCAGAACGCTACCTGTACCTTGTACTCACACCCATATCTGGATCTGGTCTGGGGTTTGTGGTGGTTGAGGTGGCGACGGTAGAGGTTGCTGTGCGTACAGCTCTGGCTCCTCGCCTGTATGTTCCGTATACCGCTCAACGTGTTGCGCCTTTGCCAATTTTTTTCGTATCCAACGTTGTTTAATTTTATTGGTAAGCCCCAACGCCACCAAAGGTAGCTGTGACACAATAAAATCGTCGATAAAACTGACCACAAGTGGACTGTCAGGAATAAAATCGGCTGGCCACAAACCATAGCCTGCACCAAGTGGAATCAGAAATAACCAAAACTTGTCCCGAAGCTTCATCCATATAGGAGAATCTTGACCCAATGCTCGTTTGGCATATTCTTCAAGAACCTCTTGACGCGTGGCTTGCACCTTTTTCTGCTTTGTGAACTGCGGACTTGCACTCATTTTTCTCACCTAACGTGAATAGAAACTACAAACTACAATCTACATTACTATTAAACTAATAAAAGTTAGATTTGTCAATAAATTTTATTAGTCGTCATCAAATGTAGCCGCAAATATTTTCTGCAATGCCACAAGCAAACTAGTCACTGTCTTTTTGCTGGTTGTTGTCACTTTATGAAGCTCGTCATACGCCGTCGCAAGTGCCGCTTGAGCGGCTAAATATTGCTTCTTATCCTTGGCTTTATGAGCAGCAATAACATCCTTCCAGGCGTTTTTAACGGTGGTCATCTGCTTAACAGCAAGTGTTTTAGTCGGCTGAAAGGCGTCACCGACTGATAAATCTTTGGCGGATTGGATTGCTTTCTCCCATGCCCCCGCCTGCGCTGACCACTTGTCATCTGCCAACTCGTCGGGCTGCGGAATAGCAGCCAAAATTTTTGCAAGCGCCTGATCATTGTGTAAATACGTAGTTATTTTTTGCAACTGTGCCTTAAATTCGTTCATATCGCTCACCATTGCCTGACAATCAGTTTGCATATCTGCCAGCGAATCGATACTATTCGTTTGCCATTCGACTCCCGAGGGCACCCAACAAGTCGTTTGCTGAGTATCTTTGATGTGTCGCACAATGTCAGTGAAACGAGCAGTGACTGCGCTACGCTCTTTTTCGGTTGTCGTAGGTAATGTAACAGCTTTATCGACACTCGTCTGAATATCTTGGTGCCACTGCATATACGACGGCTGATACTGCGCCCAGACCTGTCGACTCCATAGGCTGTATCCGGCTATCGTGACAAGTATAATAGCAACAATGATTATAATGGTCGCCTTTTTACTTGGGCGCGTTACGCCAGCTAAGAAACGATGCGGCAGTTTCATTAGAGCGTGATTCCTAGCTGCGGCGAATACAGCTCACTTGCCACTGGCCAAGGGTTAAAAGCACAGCCATGTAAGTTAATTGATTGTTGCTGCATAACCTTGGCGAGCCCCTGTGTCCCGCACTCCGTGGCGTGCCCATGCCCCAGCCAATGACCCGTCTCGTGATTGACGACCATATGGCGATAACCTCGTAGTGAGCCGCCGGCATTGTTCCACGATGGCGTGGCGCCTTGCCAGCGATCTTGGTTAATAATCACGTAACGCCCTACACGACAGCTATACTCGGCCCCACAGCCCGACGAAAAGCTCGGCACCTGACTAGCCTCGCTTAGCACTAATGTAAACATCCCACCACTGGCTACTTCTTTAAACGAAATGCCCATTTGCGCCCACCCGCGACTGTCATTTAATGTCGCGTTCGCGAGTGTCCGAAATTCGGCCAGATTTGCAGTCACTGTTCCCCTAGTCATCACGTCATAAGTTACTACTTGGCTGCCCGTTGATTGCTGCGCCCGCCCTAATGCCGCCTGCTCGGCGGCATTTTGAGCTTTCAACCAAGCTGGTTCACTTAATTTTGGTGCTTTTATCGTGGTGATGACCGCTGGCGTACGGTGTAATTTTTTAATCTGCGCACCTAAGTCAGTGTCCGATGATGTCGTTGGCGCTGCACCACTCGGCACCGCCAGACTCAACATCACAAATCCAATGCCGACTACTGTGTATGCTATTACTTTTCTCACACCCATATTACCCCTATTATATACTACACAGCTACACAAATAGGACATGCTTATGAATTAATCATTACCCACATAGCTGATTGATTGCGCTCGAATTGATGATAGCTATGGCTCCCCAATTCGACCAGTATGCTCGGAACACCAAGTACTTCTGCATACCAGTCATCAGCAGTACCGCTGATAGCGTACTCGAACGTAGTACTCGACTGTCCTGTGATATTACGATAGCCAGAAAGCCGCGCATAGGTCGAGGCAAGTGCACTGGAATTGCCTGCCTGGTTGGCCGCCACCATACCACCAATACTATGGTATGACAGAATAACTTTTGGCTGTAGCCGCTGCGCAAGTGCGGCAAGCGCTTTTGTTTCGGGCTCGGACATGGCCGTTTTGCCACCACCGCCTTTAAAAGGCTGGTTATTTACTGTCGTAATATCTTTTTGCCAGTCACCAGTTGCAAAATTACGATTCAAATCTACATTACGCACATTAGTTCGGCTGCCTAGAGCAAAACCGTCCGGATTGACGATAGGAACAACGACAACCGATATATGATCAGGAATATCGCGCGCTTTTTCTTCTAATTCTTGGATCCAACGATCCATTAAATACTTTGTACTCACCTCGTCACCATGAATCGCACCGGTGTACAGCACCGTCGTTGCACCATCGCCAAAGTAATAGGCGGTGATTGCCCTACCCTGTGCGGACGTCCCAATGGTGCCAATCGTATGACAAACAGTCCGCCCCGAATAACTCCAGCTAGAATGGCCAGCAATGCCGTAGCTACTCTGTATATCCTTAGTCAAAGTAATAGTAAAATCACCACACTTTGGCACATTATTCACCGATACTAGCAGCTGGTTACCCTGTTTGCCGATCAGACTTGCTCCGCCACCCAAGGCAACGAATTTACGTATATCTTGTTCTTTAGATAACACCTGATCGAAACTAATGACTATTGTAGCGCCTGCCGCAACGCCGATTGACCCAACATTGACACCAGTTACCTTTGGTCCACCAGATGTTTTAAATGGTAGTTTATACGGCTTGACGACGCTACTGCCGTCGACTGCTTCGATCTCGTTCGTCACCAGTTCATAACTAGCCGAACGTGGCAGGTGTTTGGGTAATTTTAAAATAAAACCTTTTTTGGTCAGCTCGACTGACGATGCAAGCTTGTTGCGTTTATCACCGTTAATTTTATAAATGTCGGCATCCGCTTGAACTAATTTTTTATCAAACGCTACTTTTATTTCTGTTGGTTTGGCATAGACCGTTTCGTTTGGTTTGATTGACGCCCCAGTGACTGCTGTTGCCGATAAAGTGCGAATCT
>DASSWW010000003.1:0-18196 GCA_035704495.1 Saccharimonadales bacterium (SeqCode) | reverse complement strand
AACCGAACCAGCCTTTTGCCACGCAGAAGTGGTTCGTGAAGCGAGCGCAGTAAAAATGTGGTTCCATATTTTTACAAGTGAGCGGAAATAGTCAGGCGCGAAGCCCTGACGCCTTCCAGCCGCCCCTCACAGTCTGTCTTTACCTTAATCATCCTTATACTGTCGCTCAAACCAGTCACGTGGGCGTTCTTGCTCGCCTACGGTCGGTTCGAGGTCGCGACTGAAATGATCTTTCGAATAGCCTAAATTGAGAGCAATTTCTTGTCGATCAGCGTCGCTTAACCGTTGCAGGTTACGAATAGTGGCGATGAATGCAGCACGTTTGGTAGCGGACAAATCAACGCGTGCTTTACGTTGCCGTAGCTGTTCAACTTCTTCTTGGTAGCCCTGGATAATTTTTTGCGCAAGTTCACTAATCTCAACCGTTTCAACATTCTGGGCCGACGGGTGCTGTTCAATACTCGCTTGTGCCGCTTCGGGCCGCATATCTTTATCCAGTAAAAATAAAACACCCTGAGCAAGCGCCGTAGAGTCGTATTTGGCATCGTCATTTGGCACTTCGGGCGCGCGCTCTGCTGGATTGATACCTGATATGATACGGTCAATCTGCGCCTCATCCTGTTCGTCCATGCCCTCGTAGTAATCAGCACGTGGCAATACGTCGCCGTTGACTATAATATTCTTGCCGAGTCGTTCAATCATTAATCTATATATACCATTTATCAGCTATAAAGTCAATCTAGCCTCACCCATCAAAAAAGCCCCTTGGATGATTTGCGCATCCGTCGGGGCTATTTTGGCACCTGTTTGTTTGATACTACTGTATCACCAAACGTGCTAATGTTTCAAGCTTATTTTTTCTTGGAAATTGTCAGGAATCCGTTGCGTGGATTTTCTTTGACTTCACGGTCTGCTGGAAGATCGGTTGGTTGACCCTTTGCATTCTTTTCTACTTTTGCGAAAAAGTAAATTGTTTGTGGTTTACCACCACGTAGTGTTACTTCGGTGCTGTGTAAGTAATATGTAACACCCTTCGAGTTTGTATGCTTGTAAGCCATAAGTTTTTATACCTCCTATTAGCGCTTTACATGTGTAAGAGTACCGCCTCTATCCCACGGTGTCAATATTTAAATACCCCTATAATGGTGTTTTAAAAGCAACTGAAGGACTAAAAGGCTACCGAGGCGGGCCAAAATCATCGCGATAATTGCCACGCAGATAGCCAGTGACCACCCTGCAAAATCGGGTGACCAGGTAGGGCCGGCAAAGCTGTAACGGTAGAGTTCGGTGCTGGGTAGATTGACGTTTTGCACAGGGTCTGGCGAGGGGGGATATTTGGCCAGCTCATCTGCAAAACACTGTACATACGCCGGTGACCAGACAGTATACTGTGGTCGGCATACTTGTTCAGCGAGGGCGTTAATATTGATGCCCGAGGTATTGCTGTCTTTGGCGGCATCGACCAGTTTTTGGGCATCACGACGGTACTGACCCTCTAGATAAAATGGCCCGGTGTTGGTGTTCATATGTGATGCGACATAGCGTTGTAAACTATACAACCTGCTTTTAGTTACCTCGCTATCACCTGCCTTGTCTGCGGCCATTACAGCATCGCGCCGTTCGGACATGCCAATGTTATTCAGGCGTAAAAATGTGGCCGCTACAAACGCCATCAGCAGCAGCAACACTAATAATTGCCACGTTTTGATGCGCTGCAATTGCTTAATGCTTTTTCTGACTTGCCGTTTGTCTGCCACTAAAAATATTCCCACCTCGTATACTGTCTTTATTGTACTACGATACGAGAGTAATGCGAACTTGTTCGCATTACCGAGTGAGGATGTACAACAGCCTGCTATTGTAGCATGAGCGTTATTTTCGGTAGAGAGGAAACTTTGGTAAAGCCACCACTAAAATCATGGCTGCGGCTACGAAAAAGAACGCGCGCATACCATCGATGTCACCGTACAGCATTACAAACAGCATAAAGACCGCTCCCGCCAGTGCTGCGCCCAGGTTTGCCATCACTTCAACGCACGCCAGATACGTCACCCGGTGCCCGGACAAATCCGCCAAATCAAACAACCCGCGCGTAAACGCCATCGCATAGCCCGTGGTAGCGGCTTCGTTGGCAATATTTGTTCCGACTGTCATCCCCACAGTATGAACAAATGGCCGGCTGGTGTGGATAAGTGCGCTCATAATAACCGATATCCGCAGCAGTTCACCACCGCGCCGCTTATCAATCAATTTGCCATAGACATACGATGAAATAAGCGCTGCAAACAGCACCACCGACAGTAACGCGCCCAGTTCTGCGTACACCCTGTCGCCGTCTATACCCAAAATCGCGATGGCGACAAGTAGCGACCAAACCGTACCCGACGCCACAAAGTCAAAGCCGACGCCTGTTTCTGCCACCATACTGCGCCAAGTTTTACGCCACGGAAAACCGCGAAATTTTAGTCCATATTGTGATTTGGTAAGTTCGGCGGTTTGAAACAATGGTATCGATGCCACTGCAAATAACCCCGCCGCCGCGTACAAAGTCGCTTCGGGGCCCGCCAAAAATGCCAGCAAGCCACCTATCAGCGGACTAAGACCTTTGGCAACTTTTTCAAAAATATTCATGTAACCGATTTCTTTGCCGGCATGTTCGATACTTTTTACTTTTGAAAAATCAATCAGATAGCCAAGGTTGTAAATAGTCGCTGACAGCCCCTGCAACACACCGGTTACGATCATGGCCGTGATTCCCCAGGTCGGCACGAATGTAAAAGCAATCATCGCTGGAATGTACAACAGATTTGCCAGTAAAATCGCGTGCTTTGGGCCAAATGCCGCCACATATTTGGCCGCTGGAAAAGCCATAAAAATCTTTAAAACGTAATAAATCGTCCAATAACCGGCAATAAACTGAACTGAGTAGCCATTTTGATACAAATACACCGACATCAACACGGCTGATATATTAACGGCCATCGCCCGCAGCGTCCGCGACGCATACAATTCAGCCACCTCGGAAAAGGTCGCGTGTCGCCAAAAATGGCGTCGTAATAACAGTCTATGAATTAATCGTTGCAGCATATTTATTTTTGTCGTATCTTTCCTTTATTAGACCATAGGTATCGCTGTAACCGCAAGTGGTATACTAGCAATATGAATATCTACTTTTCCGGGATTGGTGGCGTCGGGATTGGCCCCTTAGCCGAAATAGCGCATGATGCTGGGTATAGCGTTCAGGGATCGGATGCGGCAGAAAGCCTGGTCACCCGCGAACTGCGTCAGCGTGGCATCGCAATTATGATTGGTCAAGACGGCCGTTTTTTGCACAATAGCCACGGTCAAACGCCGATTGACTGGTTTGTATATACTGCCGCGTTGCCCGCCGATCACCCTGAACTGGTGCTGGCTAAGCAGCTGGGCATCAAAACCGCCAAACGCGACGAACTGCTGGCGCACATTATCGCCGAAAAGAATCTGCAGTTAATTGCGGTCGCCGGTACCCATGGCAAAACCACCACCACCGGCATGATGGTGTGGACCATGCAACAACTAGGCATCCCGGTCAGCTATTCGGTCGGTAGCACACTCAGTTTTGGCCCCAGCGGCAAGTTCGATCCAGCCAGTCAGTATTTTGTGTATGAATGCGACGAATTTGATCGTAATTTTTTGCATTTCCAACCGCATTTATCACTCATAACCTCGATTGATTACGACCACCCCGATACCTATCCAACGGCTGGCGAATATATGGCGGCGTTTCGCCAATTCGTCGACCAATCCGACATGGCTATTATGTGGCAGCCCGATGGCGCACAGATTACCGCTACAGCTGACGATGGCTGGATACTTGCGCCAGACGAAGTTGTGGATTTGCAGTTACCAGGTGCTCATAATCGTCGAAACGCCACGCTCGTTGCAAAGGCGATTGAATACCTGAAAACAGCGCCAGCGCGGGTGACGCCTGGCGGGGCAACAGGACCCGCGGATATCGCCCATATACTCGAACAATTCCCTGGCACTGATCGCCGCTTTGAAAAACTAGCCGATAATCTGTATAGCGACTACGGCCACCATCCAGTCGAAATTGCCGCCATGCTGCAGTTAGCCCGTGAATTATCGGATGAAGTAGTGCTGATATACCAACCGCATCAAAACGTGCGCCAACACGAAGTTCGCGCACAATACACCAATCAATTTGAACTAGCGGAGACTGTGTACTGGCTACCAACGCATTTGTCGCGTGAAGATCCGAATCTGCGTATTTTAACCCCAGATGAATTAATTGATAACATTACTAATCACGACCAAATCCACCTTGCTGAACTAGACGATCAACTATGGCAGTATATTCAAAATGCTCGCAACGACGGTAAGCTAGTGCTGTGCATGGGTGCCGGATCGATTGATGGCTGGTTGCGAGAAAAAATCAGTATCTAGTCGCCTGATTGCCACAACATATTATTGATTGCGCGGCCCGCAGCGTCTGACCATTAACACGTAGCCAGTTGTGGTAAACTGCAATATTTGACAAATCTTCCATATAATTATATTGTATACTATTTAGCGCAACTTTTCAACCGCACCATCGACAGACACGCACAGTAGCTGCGACGGCGTATCGTCAGTCACTTCACCACCGTCAACGTAAAAATCAACCTGCTCGCCAAAATAGGCAATTGCCTGGCGAATAGTTTGGGCTGGCGGCCGAGATTGGGGATTGGCGCTAGGCGCAATCAGAGGGCCGGTTTGCGCTAGGGTACTCTGTAACCAGGTATTGTCTGGCAACCGATAAGCAACACTTTTATTGCCCCGTTCAATCCATGACGGAGCGGCGATGGTTGGTATAATCACACTGACCTTTCCGGGCCAGACTGTCGTTAGTAGCTGCCCGGTACGTCCATCGGGCGCGTCAAATAATTGTTGCGCCGAAGCAACCAAAACAATAGGTGATTTGTTATCATCACGACCTTTTACTTGATAAATACGCTCAACAGCCGCTTGGCTATCTGCCCGACAGACAAGCCCGTACAGGGTGTCGGTGCGTATGACGCCAATTTTACCGGCACGTAGCGCGGCGGTTACTGCAGCGGTGTCATCCTGATGAATAATGTTCATAATCGTCGCTGTCCTAATCCTGTACGCTTACTCGCTGACAGATGCGTCAATTGATAACGCTTCGTTACTCATAACGTCACCGGCAAAACTATCGACATTGGTAGCTTGTTCGGCGCGGGATTTGTATAATTTCCGAAACTCATCTAATGCTGCTTGATCTATATCACCAGACGAAGGAAAGCCCTCGAACCTATCGGGCTGCGAGGCTTGTTCGCGTACCGATACATAGCCTGGACGGCTCAGATCAAGCTGTGCGGCACCGCTGCTGGTATACAAACGTAACGCAATAGCAACCAAAACCAACGAAATCACGATGCTGATACCGACCAGCACCATAAATCGGTGACGTTCCCATCGGGATAGTTTGTGCGCCTCGGCAGCTAGTTCTTCGTGGTTCATGAATTATCCGCCTGGAAATCCTCGGCAAAGGCTTCAAATTCGTCACCGTATTCTAAAATCGTTTTATGCAGCGTCACCGTACTATCGTGCGTTAATTGTCGCTTTTCGCGCGTCTCGGCAATGCTATCATAAAACGCAACCGGTTCGTCGGTACAATCCATATCTAGGGTATCTGACATGGATTCTTCGTATTGTTGATAAAGTGTGCGGAATTCTTGTAGCTGGTTTTCGTAATTTGCCGCGATAGACACCAAATTGACGCTATCTAATCGGTTCAGCACAATACGACTATTTAACGGCGTCATTAATTTTGTCGAAATTGATTCGTATATCTGACCCCGGTTCACCCGCAGCCCAGCATCGCTGGCGTGCAGCTGAAACAAGATTGACTGCGCATCAACACAGTTGCTGCGAATTCGTTCAATATGTGCTTCGGTCATAATTTCCGCTTGTTGGGCGCGAGCAGACGCGCCAAACCAAGCGATACCAGCAATGGAAATCGCAAACACTGCCGTAATAATCAGAAATCGTTTCATGCCTTCTTATTATCTATCGAAACACCCTATTTGGTCAAATGCAAGCGGGCACCCGTTTGGCGCACCAAGCCGTCACGAATCAACCCCGCTAGCGCTGCATCGAACCGATGATCCCCTGCATACTGGGTTTGTAGTTTTGACAATGGTATATCGGCATCCGCCAATTGTTTTATAATTTGGCCGCGTACTTCGCGCACACTTCCCTTTAGCGGGCTTTGCTTTTTATAATGCTGACTTTGGGTAATTTTTCCGGCGCCGTTCTTTTTTAGCCAGGTACCATAATCCATCAAGGCCCAATAAAATTCACGTGGCTGCTGCTGATCAAGCGTTCGCTGCACAATCGGTAGCAGCTGTGCATCACTGACTTTGTCGCCATCCGTAAAAAAATGATGAAAATACACCGTCCGAATATTTGTTTCAATAAATACCACCGGCTGATTAAATGCGTAGGCCATAATTGCCCCGGCCGTCCCTGGTCCAACGCCCGGCAACCCAAGCAGCTCAGATAGAGTAGTCGGAAAATTCCCCTTGTATTCGGCTATAATCTTTTTGGCGCTTTCGTGTAAATATTTTGCCCGGCGGTTATAGCCTAATCCGCTCCACAAGCTCAGTACGTCGGCAAGCGGCGCCCGGGCCAAGCTCTGCTCGTCGGGAAAGCGCGTAATAAATGCCGTAAATTTCGGAATAACCCGATCAGCCTGCGTTTGCTGTAACATTAATTCACTGACCAAAATATAATACGGACGCGTATCATCGCGCCACGGCATCGCGCGGTATAATTGACGGCCGTGTTGCCATACCAGTTCTTGAAATTCTCGTTCGTCCACTTCTACAGTATAACGGCGTATACTAGAAACATGACAACGTATGTTTTAGGCGGCGGCTGTTTTTGGTGTTTGGACGGAGTGTACGCTCAACTTCGTGGCGTGACAAACGTTGAAAGTGGCTACGCAGGTGGTGATGGACCAGCTGATTACTGGCATGTCGTCAGTGGTCGTACGGGCCATGCCGAAGTCACGCGCGTTACCTTTGACGAAGACATTATTCCTGCCGAAGTGATACTCGATATGTTCTTTTTAATTCACGATCCGACCAGCCTAAACCGACAAGGCGCTGACGAAGGCACCCAATACCGATCGACCATGATGTACATGGATGATACGCAAAAAGCCGCCTTTCAATCGGCATTTAATCGCGCCCAAAAACTATGGGACAGCCCAATCATGACCGAAATCGTTCCGCTGACAACGTTTTATCCGGCCGAGTCCGACCATCAAAATTACTACAATCAAAATCCCGAGGCCGGCTACTGCCAAATTGTTATCGTGCCTAAAATCATCAAAGCCCGCCAAAGCTATAACGAATGGTTTGTAGAACAAGCATAATAAAAAGTCACCGTTATAGGTGACTTTTTATTGGTTACGATAATTAACTACTTTTTCGTCGTCTTTTCAGATTTTTTGTGCGCGCTTGTATGTTCGGCGACGGCACTGCGTCCTTTTGCAATCATTTGTTTGGCTTGAACGGCCTTTTGGTCGGCGTATTCTTTTGCTTCAAGGCTTTTATCTTTGACGTCTTTGCGAGTTTCGGCGCCGCTTTTTGGCGCACACAAGATACCAGCGATAAATCCAGCTGCGGCAGCAACGATAACATTAGTTGATTTACTCATTTATAGTGTTCCTTTTTGTTTTTTATTTGCGAAATAATTTGGTCAGGCTACTCAGCACTTTGGCTGGTGCCAACCATTCGCTAGCGTCGGCAACGTTTTTCACGACGTCGTCGACATTTTTAATAATTCTACGTACTTTTATGAGTATCACGATGGCGATTCCCAGCAAGACAACCACTACGGTTGACAGCAGGATGACTGCGATGGTTAAAAGCGTAATGGTTGTCTGCGTTTCCATAAAAATATATTCCTTTTTTGTTGTTTTGATTCGGCCGAATCGTTAGTTGATATTTTTGTGTTTGATGATCTAACTTCTATATATTAGCATAAACATGTTATAAATGCAAGTGCTGGTTATTTTGCCTAGCAACAGAACACCGGTCGCTGTGGTGAGCGACCGGTGTTCTGTTATAAAGATGATAGATGCTACTTCGTTTGCTTATTACCCAAATCTTCTTTTAGTTCTTCGCTGGTATCACGGGCATTATCGACTACACGTCCTGCTCGTGATTTTACTTCATATCCCAAATCCTTTGCCTCGTCCGCAACGCGACTTGCCGATTGCTTGGCGCTTTGCGTCAAACCAGATAGTTCATCACCGGCGCCTTTGGCACTACTACGGAACGTGTTAGCGCCCTCTTTTACTGCGCCTTTGATCTTTTCAGATTTTTCACCCGCTTGACGCTTGACGTCATCGGCCTTGCGTTTCAAATCTTTGCGCGTTTCAACACCGCTTTTTGGTGCCAATAAAATACCGCCGACAAAACCAGCTACTGCTGCTAATACTACATTCATTCCTTTTGACATATTCTGTTCTCCTTTAAAATTCTTACTTATTTTTACGAAATGCCCGGGCGGCTTCGCTAAATATTTTTGCAGGTGCTAGCCATCCGGCGACTGCCGTGGCATTGGTTACTAATACGTTCACGTTTTTGCTCAGCCGGCGTACTTTTACCAGTACCGCAATCACCGCCACCAAAAGCGCAATAATTACGACAGACAGCAGAACAACGGCAAGCGTCAACAGCGTGACGATGAGGTTCGTATCCATAATAAGGTATTTCCTTTCGCTACATATTTGATGTCTGTCCTCATCATAAACGAATCAAAATGTCATGCTGTAATATATATTACTATTTGCGTACGAAATAATTTGGCAGTGCTGAAAAAAGAATGTGTTTAGAGTTTTATTGATGAATTATTTATCTAAAAATGTTTTCCAATACGCGCGCCACGATTCGACTGCTTGGGTAGTGGTCAGCTTTTCGTGCTGCAATCCTAGGCTTGCTTTTGTGGGTGTCTTTTCATAAATCGTCACCACAACGCGCGACCCGTCTTTTAGTGCCGCCCGGTAATAACGCCATTTTGTGGTATCGGTGTGACTGCTAGTGACGATTGGTACGTGATTAAACTCGGTTGACTGCCGAACTTTTTTGCGCCACCAACCCATCGCATCATCCATCGTTCCGGAAATTGTTTTGCTGACGCTCACCGAAAATTTGCCATCACTGCTTTGTCCAACGCGTCGCCGACCAATCTTTTGTTCGTAACGCACCGTCAGTGATTGTGCCCACCAACCAGAAACATTATAGGTTTCCACCAGTTTAGTTGCTATTTCTGTATGTGATAAATTTTGCGCATCCATAGCATTTAATCGGTCTAGCCACGTGTGCCACGGCTCACCAGTTGCTTGTTGCATTGCTTTGTCTGAAATAGCTTCGCTCATACTTTTATTGTAGCAGTAAATACAATGCTAGCGCCACGAGCTGCTATGAGATTATTCCTCTATTCGTAGGGAAAGTTCTTTCAGCTGTGCGGCTTCGACCACACTCGGAGAATTCATCATGACGTCAACGCCAGAGCCGTTCTTTGGAAAAGCAACGACTTCGCGGATGTTGGTTTCGCCGGTCAAAACCATAAAAATACGATCAACCCCAAAGGCACAGCCCGCATGTGGTGGCGCACCGTATTTAAAGGCGTTAATCATAGCGCCGAATTTGGCATCAACATACGCACGGTCGTATCCCAGCACGCCAAAGGCTTCGTACATAATGTCGGGATTGTGATTGCGCACGGCACCAGAGCAAATTTCGTATCCGTTCATGACCATATCGTATTGATCAGCCATGATTGATTGTTTGTCATCAGATTGCAGCGCTTCGACACCACCTTTTGGCATCGAGAATGGGTTGTGACCAAAATCGAGTCGGTTGGCTTTGTCGTCCCATTCGTAAAACGGAAAGTCGATAATCCAGGCTAGTGCTACCACGTTCGGATCTTTTAGCTGGAGATGATCGGCGAATTCTAAACGCAATCGGCCCAATACTTTGTTAACCACCTGGCGTGTATCAGCGCCAAAAAAGATAGCGTCGCCGTCTTCGGCTTCCAGCTTTTGTTTGATAACCGCTAGTTCATTGGCTGATAAAAACTTGGCAATCGGTGATTTGACCTCGCCGTTTTCGTAGGTCAGATAAGCCAAGCCTCCCGCGCCTTCACTTTTGGCGATGTCGGTAAAGTTGTCAATTTGTGAACGACTCAGACTAGCAGCACCTTTGACACAGATTGCTTTCACGGCGCCGCCGCTGGCAATTGTTTTGGCAAAGACGCCAAACTCGGTGCCTGCTAATACTTCTGTTAAATCGATTAGTTCCATGCCAAAACGTAGGTCGGGTTTATCCGAGCCAAATCGTTCCATGGCTTCGTTATACGGAATGCGCGGGATATCTTCGTTCAGTAGCGTCTTGCCAGCAAAATTGGTAACCAACTGTTTAATCAGCGGTTCCATAATCGCACGGACGGTTGCCCCGTCTTCGACAAATGACATTTCTAGGTCTAGCTGGTAAAAATCGCCATACAGCCGATCAGCGCGCGGGTCTTCGTCACGAAAACAAGTAGCAATTTGATAATAGCGCGATACCCCGCCGACCATCAACAGCTGTTTGAATTGCTGTGGGGCTTGCGGTAGGGCGTAAAATTTACCAGGATGAACGCGCGATGGCACTAAAAAGTCGCGCGCGCCTTCGGGGCTAGAGTTCGCCAAAATCGGTGTGGTGATTTCGGTAAAATCGTTTGCTTCCATGTAATCACGCAGTACTTTGTAATAGGCAGCTCGTTTTTTGAGCGTTTCTTGCATCGTTGGCCGACGTAAATCGAGGTAACGATATTTCAAACGCAGTTCTTCGCTGGCCTGAGGCGCATCGGACTGAATAGGAATCGGCAGGGGCTGCGAACGGTTCAGTACCCGTACATCGCTAACGACAACTTCAATCGTACCCGTCGCAATATTAGGATTTTGTAACGATTCATCGCGCTGTTTGACTGTGCCGTTAACCGTGACCACAAACTCATCGCGCAGTTGTTCAGCCAAGCTAAACGCTTCGGCCTGTTCTGGTTGCACTACCAATTGCACGATACCGGTGTGGTCGCGCAGATCGATAAAAATAAGGCCTCCATGATCACGGCGCGTATCAACCCAGCCACTAACCATGACGGCTTCACCGATTTTGTCTGCTAATTCTTGTATTAATATTCTTGTCATATTCTTCTCATTCTACCACTGTGACCTCTATCACACCAGGTGCACTGCTATTTTTCTGAATGATGAGCGCGCGGACTGCGTTTTGCTACCGACTGTATATCGTCATGCGTTTCAAATTCATCAACAATTTTGCGCCCGATCATCGCCTCGATCGTGTCGTTCAAGCTCAACAATCCGACGGTTTCATGTGATTCATTAATAACGATAAGCAGGTGGTGATGGGTTCGTAAAAAGGCCGCCATCGCCTGTGATAAAGTTTGCTTTTCGTGAATATAAAACACTCGTGATTCCATAGCCTTTTCGGCCGTCACCGACCGTTTAATATCAAGTGTCAACATATCGCGGACATGCAGTACACCGATGATATGATCGAGATCTTTGTCGATAACCGGAAACCGACTGTGCCCTGTTTTATGTAAATCATCCAACACCAGCGGGCCCAGCATTTCTTTTTTGCTAATACTATCGATTGCACTGCGCGGTGTCATAATTTCACTCACTTGGCGGCTAGCAAAGGCTAACCCATGCGTCAAAAACGCCTTTTCGTCAGCCGTCATTAGCCCATGCGACTGAGTAATGAGGTGCTGTAATTCTTGGCGGGATGCTAACTGAACCTGTCGATCCGAGCCTGGTATAACCGTTCGGAGTAATCCAGATAGCCGTGCAAATTTTTCCACCAACCGTAGCAGCGAAGGTTCATACTGTTTATATAATTTTTGCGACCGCTTTTGCAAAAACCCCCAGCGAGCAACTGCGCCGTAGGTCAGCGCGGCCACAACGGACAGCAATATACCCAGTGCCCAGTCAAATCGAGCAATCGCGACCGCCACAAAACAGACCAGCAACAATGCTGATGCGGCGCGCTGCAACGAAATAATATCAACCAACAAACGTTCGCGGCGAAGCAAAGCGACGGCGGCAGATTCACCATTCGCTTGGCGACGCTCTAGCTCGAACTGGCTGAGCGCACTTCGCTGCGGACTCACACCACTCACTATCACGAGTAACGCAAAAATCACAACAAGCACCACAAGCATAAATACCATCATATCTTTTCTATTGTACCTCATCTCTCCTTGCGACGGCACCGCTTTTCCACTACACTTAATATAGTAATTATAAGGAGCAAATAGGTGAGTAAAACAGTATGGATTATTTTTGCGGCAGTCTGTGTACTACTGCTAGGGACACTGGTTGCCCTTTCTAATGGCAAAAAAGTAGATGTTAGTAACGTAAACACTGGTGAAGTGCAGACAGCCACCGAACAATCGGGTAACATTGCGGATCATGTGTTTGGTAATGCCGACAGCAAAGTTATCCTGGTTGAATACGGCGACTTCCAATGTCCTGGCTGCGGTGGCGCGCACCCGACCGTCAAAGCCCTCAGTGAAAAATACGAAGACGAAATCGCCTTTGTGTTCCGTAACTTCCCGCTGACAAGCATTCATCCTAACGCCCTCGCTGCTGCTGCTGCTGCTGAAGCCGCTGGATTGCAAGGTATGTATTGGGAAATGCATAACAAATTATTCGAGAATCAGGATGCCTGGAGCAATATTTCAGCAACGGATCGAACCGAGTTTTTTGCAAATTATGCCAAAGAATTGGGACTAGATGTCGAAACGTTTAAAACCGACCTTGCCAGCGAAGCTGTTTCTAAAAAAATTAGTTTTGATATGGCACTGGGTAAAAAAGCCGGCGCCACTGGTACTCCTGCTTTTTATCTAAACGGTGAAGTCATTGAACAGCCTGTCTGGAGCGATCCCGCCAAGTTTGAAGCTGCAATCACAGACGCTCTAAAAGAAAAAAATATCCCACTGCCAGAAGAAGAAGCCAGCGGAGAATAGTCCGCCCGTTATTCCACCAAATAAAAAACACCCCGGTGCCCTGGGGTGTTTTATTTTTTGGGTGAAATCTCGGGGAGAGATTTCGGGGTTGAACACACGTTCTATTGTGCGATATACAGTTGCCATTCGGCAGGCACCACATCCACTGCAACCTTTTTGCTCCTACTGGAAACAAATTCGATAGCTATTGGCATGGGTTTGTTGTACTCCTTTGTACTATGTACCGTCCTGCGTACTTCGACCTTTAAATTACATTTTTAATCGTAGTTTTCGTGTTTTTGACGCAAGACACATAAATCATAGTACCAACAATGCATTGGCACGTCAAGACATGCGTGATTGTCATCACGCTTCTGTTTATATACTAAAAGACTTTAAAACGTTTTGCAAGTATATAAACGCCAAAAGTAACGACAATGGTAAATACCACAATCGCGCTGTAGGCCCACGGCTCGTCAGTGAATGGCAGCAGCACATTCATCCCAAACATTCCATAAAAAACATTCGGTAACGCAATTAACACCGTCAGCACGGTCAACGTTTTCATGCGTTGGTTAAGCACGTTATTGGCGATCGTACCGTAGGCGTTACGAATGCTAGTAATCGTTTGATTATGACTGTCGATCGACACCAATAGTTGCCGGATGTACAGCAACACATCTTCGATTGATTCTTTGTCATCAGTGTCGCGCAAGGTTTCGCGTAGTCGTTCGGCCACCACTAACATACCGCTCAAGTTCATGCGGTATTCGTTCAAGTTGTCTTCGACAGTGACAAAGGTAATAAAGTCTTCGTTTTTTACTTCGTGCGTCCGCAGACGATGGCCAGTATTAAAAATATAGCGTGCCGTTCGCTGAATGAGTTCTTCGTATTCGCTGACCACCGTGGCAAAGGTGTCTAGTAATAAACTGGTCGTATTGGTTTGCTGACCCGATAGTGGTGCGGCCAATTTATCATTTGCGATTGTGGCAATTGACAGATTAGCAAACACCGACCCTTTGACGGCAAGTAGCAGGGGTGTCGTGATGACCTGGCCGTGTTTGCCGCGCTGGGCGGTTCGCACAAATACATACAGGCTTTCGTGGTGCATTTCGACACGAGGTAGTTCGTTGATATCAAGGACGTCGCGCAGCGCATTAAAATCCATGTCATAAGTCTTCGCTAGCAGATGTAAGTCTGCCTCGTTGACCCCTTCACCATGAATCCACGCATTCTCATGTGGCGGCGTCGTTACTTGCTGATAGACCTCGCCGTCACTCCGTTTGACATAATATTTCAGCATACATAAGCAGTATAGCGTGTTTTTACAGACTTGACTATGTGCAAGCCGTTACTGCGATGCTAGCGTCGTTGCATCATTCGTGTCATGTGTAGCATGCGAAATGATAACGATGGCATAGAGACAGTTTTGTTATCACGATGCTCGACATCTAACTCTGGAAATTTTTGCATCTTTTTTGTTAAAAATGCATGTATTCGTTTATCGAGCTCTTTGTCATTATAGTTTGTCATCATACCTCCACGTATATAATTTTTGATTATTTCACCCTCACACTTGCCCACACGTTTTTACCAGTGGCTACTATTAACTATATCGGTTATGTATGAATAGGTATGTGATGCAGCTTACAAATAAGCTGTTATAATTCTCACTTTTGTCATTTCACTGTATGATAGTAGATGGGAGAGATTTATGGACAACCTATTGCACACCTTACGGCCGCACACTCTGACTCGCTTTATAAAAAAAGGCTCCATTTTGCTATACCAGGGTGAAATCCCCCGTACAGCGTTTATTGTCCGCCGAGGATTAGTCCGTGTGTACACCATCACAACGTCTGGCGAAGAACGTACGATTGCCTTGCACGGCAAAGGCGATATCTTTCCGCTACCTTGGATATTTGGCGAAGTCACTAATACGCTTTTCTATTATGAAGCCATGTCTGACGCCGAAGTCGTCACTGCCCCGAAAGCAAACGTTCTTGATGTTGTCATGAATGATCCAGCACTGACGGCGGCGATTCTGAAATTCAGCATTAATGAATACACCGCTCTACTACTACGCATTACCGCACTAGAACAATCGCGTGCCGCCGAAAAAATCGGACTAACATTATATTATTTGATATTTCGCCACAGTATCGAAAAAACACCTGGATTGTTTACGATTGATATCAAAATGACTCAATCGATGATTGCTAGCTTGGTTGGTTTGACCCGCGAAAGCACGGCGGTCAACCTAAAACTGCTAAAGAAAAAAGGTGTTATTCATTACAGCAAATTCACCTACGTGGTGGATAAAGCAAAACTAGAGCGATTCGTCGGCGAAGATACGTTTACAGATCTAACACTTAAATAATAATTCAACCTATTGAGTAGGAGCGTCGGCAACCGTATCTTCGACGATTTTAATCAGTTCTTTTGGCGAGGCCCAAGCTTTTAGAACGTAGCGCTTAGCCCCTAGTGTATATGCCTCGTCGATTTCTTGTTGCAAATCATAATTACTAAAGACGATAATTTTGACACTTTTGTGTTTGGTGGCTGGTTTATACGCTTTTAAAAAGCCGATACCATCCAAAGTAGGCATCCGTAAATCTAAAAAGATAATGTCTGGCTCTTGCTCGGCCCCAAGTGCCAGTGCTTCTTTACCGTCAAAAGCTGTTCGAACTGTATAGCCTGCCGTGCGTAGAATGGTTTCATATGCTTGATTTAGCGCCACGTCATCTTCGATAACGAGAATGTTCGGTTGTTTCTTTGTCATATCCACCTCGATTACTACTGTCCACCTTATAATTATTAATCGACTAAACAGTATGTGATAATAATTACTGTCTAGGATACGCGTTCATTACTATTTATACAAGCGTGCAATAACAATTAGATCAATAACCCGTTATCGAGACGCGTTGCTTCTAGGTAATTTTATGGTGATAAAAATATTAAATAGAGGCCTGGGGTACGACCTCTATCGAATAGTTATGTCAGCTAGCTATGCGTGGACGTTCCGACCACCTGTTGCTGCTTTTACAATTGCAAGCAGGACGATAGCGCCCAATATGGCGACAATCATACTTGCCAGACTAAATCCTTCGACTTGATTGCCCGTCAATAATCGAACGATAAATCCACCAATAAACGCACCGATAATACCGACGGCAATATTTGCCCCCGCTCCCATTCGAGCGTCAGTATTCATCACCTTTGATGCAATCCAACCCGCTAATGCACCGAATAAAATCCATAGTACGATATCTAGTATCATAGTATCCTCCTTGCTTACGTTACAGTTCAATCATATACGCAAGTCGGGGTGTGAACTGTTAAATTTATCACTAAAATAGAAATCCGCTATTATGCGCTACGCACTACCTACGATTTAGTTTTTAATTTTGCCGCCGACGATTTGATAGTAAACTCCTTGGAATCCAACTGCTCAGCCTCTAGCGCTTCAATCATAAAGATGATCGAAGCTTCCAAAAAGACAATCGCGTCAAAGATATTAATGGTGTACGTAAAGGAGAGTAGTATCGTGCTGACACCTAACACCGCGGCAAACGATGCCAAGAAGAAACGAAACCAAACAGAACGAGGCGGACTAGAGATAAGCAGTGTCAGCAGCACCACAATCAAGGCGATTCGCAGATAGGCATACTCCACCGACGTTGCGGCAAGCCACATTAATGGGGCGTCCTTGTAATACAGCCCTTCGATGAACATCCATCCAACTAAGAAAATGGTACCTATAATCAGTAGTCTTTTTGCTCCCATAGTTATTCCTCCTTAATCTGTCCTTACCATATCAATCTATGGTTTGTATTTCTGTAATCTTTTTTACATTTTTGTCATTTAGGCAAATTTCTTTTACATTAAAAAATAACAACATGTAGCATAAAAAATACTAGGTGCTATACTGATAGCTAGAATTAGCTAGAATCGTTATACAACCAAACTTGCACACCACCCACGGTGCAGACGTAAGGAGCGAAGAAACATGACGAATCACCCTGTCGTCGAACACCTTTCTAAAAGCACGACAAGCACGGTCGCATTTACAGACCTGACTGATAGCACCGCTGCTGGTATATTCATTGGTAAGCACATCGCTATGACGTTCAAATATCGACCAGCTGATGCCGTCATCGTTTTTGCATCGTCGCGACATGATTACCCCAAGCTACTGGCAGCAATACAAAAAGCCTCGAAAACAAAAGTACTGATCGGCTGCACATCGGCGGGTGAATTTATCAATAAATCGCACGGCGAAGGTTCGGTAAGTGCGGTCGCCTTTCGTTCAAAAGACATCAAATTTTCCGCCAGTATCGGACGGACTATCAAAAGTAATGCCGCCAAAGCCGCCCGTGATGTCGTGAAATCGTTTCATGGTATGAATGATGATGTCTACCCTTACCGATCAGCTCTGGTGTTAGCCGATACCTTGGCAGGTCATACCGATGATGTCATCGAAAGTTTGTACAAGGCAACCACCGGAACTTATCAATTTTTTGGTGGTGGTGCCGGTGATGACGGTGAATTTGATACCACCTATGTATTTTTAGGAACGAAAGTATATACAAATGCTGTTGTCGCTCTAGAAATCCTTTCAAAAAAGCCGATTGGTATTGCCGTACGGCATGGGTGGAAAGAAGCCAGTGGCAAAATGCGCATCACAGAATCGGAGGGTGTCACTCTCGTCAGCCTAAACGCCATACCGATACTGGATATTTTTAGACAGCACGCCATTGCCACCAATCAAACCTTTGACGAGAATGATCCGTGTGAGTTTTTTCTGCAAAATCCGGTTGGAGTAAAGACAGACAATGGCTATAAACTGCGCGCACCTTTGGGTATCAACGACGATGGGTCGATTAGCTTCGGCTCTGACCTACCGACCGGCTCTATTGTGTCAATTATGAAAGCAACTTCCCGTTCGTCGGCCCGGGCAGCGCGCGAGGCAACCAAAGACGCCTTGCGACAGCTGGGTAATCACAAGCCAAGCGTCGCACTGCTGTTCGACTGCGTCGCTACTCGGCTGCGCACCGAACATGCGTTCGACAATGAGTTGGCTGCCGTCACTGACAGTTTAAATTCG
>DASSWW010000041.1:0-5256 GCA_035704495.1 Saccharimonadales bacterium (SeqCode) | reverse complement strand
CGTACCATCGTTATGAACATCTGTCAGCATCAAACCGACCGCTGTTGCGTATTGTGGTTGATCGATATTTTCTGCGACCCCACCATAGCCCGAAGATTTACCGATTCGAGCCGCTAGACCAAGGGCTTCTTTGGCGTAGTGTGTCATGCCTTTTAAATTAGCAGTTCCACCGGTCAAAACAACTCCGCTTGGTAACTTACCAGCTCGGCCAACTTTTTTAAGTTCTTTTTGAATCGCTTCAAAAATTTCTTCTAGGCGGGCTTCGACGATTTCGTCGATGTCATTTGAATCAAACGTATAGGTTTCTTTATCGTGTTTCACGCTGATGCTTTCGCTTTCAGCACGTGGAACAGCCACAGCATGGGCGAGTTTTACCATTTCAGCGATTTCGGGGTCGGTTTTTAAGCCAATTGCTAAATCATTAGAAATATTAACGCCACCCAGTGGAATAACCGCCACGTGTTGCAAATCACCTTCTTCAAAAACGGCGATGCTGGTGGTAGCACCACCTAAATCGATAACAGCGACCCCGTTTTCAAGCTGTTGTTCCGTCAGCACAGCGCGCGAAGCTGCTAAAACTGCTGGAGTGATGGTGTGCGATTGCACTTTTGCCATTTCAGCGGCTTTTTGCAGATTTGCCAAATGCGGCGCCAGGGCTGATACAACATTAGCATCGATCTCTAGGCGCGTGCCTGTCATGCCAATCGGATCTTTGATGTTGTCTTGTCCATCTAGACGATAACTATGTGGCACAACCTCCAGAATTTCACGATTCGCTGGTACTTTGCCCATTGTGGCGACTTCTTCAATCCTGGCCAAATCTTCTTCGACAATTTCGTGATCCATACTGCCAACAGCAATCATACCGTCGGCTTTGGTGCTGAGAATATGTGTTCCATTAATACTTATCGAAGCACCATTCACTTGGTAGCCGCTCATGCGCTCTGCCTCGCCTAGTGCATCGTCAATCGCGTGACCAGGGCCCGCTAAATGCGCGACAACGCCTTTACGCATACCGCTGTTGGGTGCTGAGCCGACACCAACAATCGTCGGTGTCCCTGTCGTCGCATCGATATGTCCGACCACACAGCGAACAGTGGTCGTTCCGATATCTATACCGACTGCATATCGAGAATTTTCTTGCATATGTTTTAGTATAGCGCTTATGACATATTTTGCCTAGCAGTTGGCACCTGGGTTAGAATGGACACATGAAACTTGGTATTTTTGATAGTGGTATCGGTGGCGAGGCGGTTGCAAGCGCTCTGCGCGAGACTTTTCCAGATGCCCAGATTATTACTGTAAATGACCGTGGCAATGTGCCGTACGGCGATAAAACTGCCGACGAAGTTATCCGATTGACTGATATTGCCCTGCAGCCGCTCCTGAATGAAGCATGCGACATTATCGTTCTAGCCTGTAATACCGCGACGGCACTAGCGATTGAACCACTACGAAGTCGCTATCCGGCGCAAAAATTCATTGGTATTGAACCGATGATTAAGACTGCCGCCACTTTGTCAAAAACAGGTACAGTTGCCGTTTGCGCTACTCCCGCGACATTAGCGAGTTATCGTTATCGCGAACTTGTCACAGCGTACGGCGAGCATTTAAAAATTATTGAACCTGATTGCTCTACTTGGGCCTATATGATTGAAAATAACCAGGTGAACCATAGCGTCATTAAACAGATTATTTCTGATGTATGCGACCAAGGCGCCGACGTTATAATACTAGGTTGTACGCATTATCACTGGATTAAAGATTTGATTACCGAGTTAGCTGCGGGCCACGCGACTGTCATCGAACCGTCCGAGGCAATTGGACGCCGCGTACAGCAGTTAATCAATTGATTTTACTTGCAAAATATAGTATAATATATCACGATACGTTTCTCCGCATTACCAATCGGTTACTGCGTGCTAGAAATGTGGCAATTTAACAAGTAAGACTACTTGGACGTCATCTTCATTTACACCCTACAGAAAGGTTCTACAATGAGATATAACGACCGTAAGGGACGCAATAGCTTCCCCGACCTTAACAGCGGCCGCTATCATCAGCCTGAGCAGCGCAAACGCATCTGGCCTTACGTCATCAGTGGTATTGTTGCTATTCTGCTTATCGCCTGGTTTATTCTAGGCTACTGGCAGGATGTGCTGCATGTGCTATGGGCCGGGTTTGTCAATAATATTTGGCTCAGCTGGCTGTTTCCTCATGGCTGGAATTTGTTTGGCGCCACACCATTGTTTTGGTTGTTGGCGGCTAGCGCTGGCATGGTGTTCGTTTGGCTTTTGGCCATGCACCAACGCGAAACGGCTCCCCGCGGACTGTATGCCACCGCGGTTGTGGCTGGCCTTGTGATTGCTAGTTTATTCGGCATAGGTCTTTGGAACATCAACAAGTCAGCCGCTGTGCACTACATTGCGGATGACAACGCCGTTTTTGCGGTTGACGATCCCAAAAATATGCCTGAAATTCTGCAACGTATCGAAGAGGCGAAATCGCCTTTTATCGGTATTACGCAGGGTGATATGGCATTTTCGTGGGAGCGCCGCGTCGGTTCGGCGTCAGGCGCCTACCGCGTTATGAGCCGAACTGGCGACACTATCGCTCGTACTGAGCTAATGCAATCGAGTATTGGCTACCTGTACGGCGATACCGATAGTGACAGTGCCTGGACGGGCATTCGAAACGGCACAAAACGACAGGACATCCATAGTATTTCTGTTTGGAGCGGTACTGGCGAACGAGTAACGGACTGTAAGTTCCAAGGAGACTCCGAACTTCATCGAGCATTTTCAGGCAGCTGGGGCAGAAACCTCACTGACGATATTGCCGCGTTCGACAGCCGTTTTCGGTATGACGAGGACGATATCTACGGCTACTGCGATGGTGACGAACCTGTCATCATTATCCCTGGCACTAAAACTGTCGGGGCGGGCCTTCGTACGGTCAACGAAACCTACGGCGTGTTGACGATTCGTGGATCAAAATCAGGCAATCCTGTGATTGAACACCATCTCAATATCAAGCCGGGTACATTCCCGATGCCGGTCTATGCGAAGCGACTGACGAACAGTCAGATCGACTACTTCAAGTGGGCAGAGGGACGATGCTGGATGTGGGAGGCCTGTTTTGGCCTAGAGACAACCAATGTGGCGTCTCAGGCTGAAAACAGCAGCAACTACCTACTCAAGAGCAAACGTGACGGACGTCTTTACTGGGTGACGCCACTCAAGCCAACCAATACGGATTCACAGACGATTGTCGCCTATTCGGTGATACCGGCTGACACCACAACGGCTGGCGAGCTTAACAAGCAAAAGATCTACGTCATGAACAATGATGACAGTCGTATCGTTAACCTCGACAACCTCGAGAATGCGGTGACTGACGCAGTGCGCACGGCTGATCCAGGCTTCTTTACCGGAGATAGTCCGGGCAGAATTGTTGAGTTCCTGCCTGTGTCTGACACAAAATGGCAGGTGTTTGCCGAAGTTGGCGGCCGCGTGAAATATCGCGTTGACGTCAATGTCGGTACGACGCTCCATAGTACTCTTTTCCGTATCGACGAAGAAGAGACCACAGAGCAGCAGCCAGCAGCGTCAGATGACGGAGCGCAAGTAACTTGTGATACGCCAGCATCGCTGACAGACCAAGAGCTGGTCTCGTGTCTGGCACGTTTGGCAAATGAACTGACAAGTCGTCACGCCGAATCCAAGTAAGTCTTACTAAAATCCGGAAATACCGGTGGCAGTGCGAAACCCTCTCAAAAAGAGAGTTTTGCACTGCCCAAACCTCTGTACATGTGTGTGCACTGACGAGTCCAATAGGACGAAAGGTTTGTAATAATTATAGCTGTGTTAAAATCTCGGCACCAGTTTCGGTGATGAGTACCGTATGTTCAAAATGCGCCGCTAAACTGCCGTCACGCGTGCGTATCGTCCAGCCATCATCATTGTCTGTGAGTGTTTTTTCACCACCAAGCGTCGCCATTGGTTCGATCGCAATCGTATCACCGGGTTTTAATAAAACGCCCGATCCTTTGCGCCCCCAATTGGGAACTTCTGGGTCCATATGCATTTCTAGTCCCACGCCGTGTCCGACTAAATCACGAATAATCCCTAATTTGCCGTCACTCAACACCTTTTCAATTGCTGCACCAATATCACCGGTATAAACTGGGCCTTTTATGGCATCGATACCAGCATAAAGGCTACGTTCGGTGACTTGTAATAGGTGTTTTTTTACTCCAGTTGGTTTTTCATCCACTATCATCGTAAAAGCAGCGTCTGTCTTCATACCCTTATATTCAATCACCAAGTCAAAACTCACTACATCACCCGTTTCCAGTGCGTAATCAGTCGGCACACTATGAACAATTTCGTCATTCGTACTAATACAAATTACATTCGGGAATTGCACTTCAGAGGTTTTATATGTCGCAATTGCGCCGTGTCGTTTAATTTCACCAGCCACCCATGCTTCGATTTCTAATTCGGTCATGCCAGCGTGAACGCGTTGTTTTAATCCATCGTAAATCGTCGCGATGATTTTGCCACCTTCGCGCATTGCCTGAATCTGTGCGTCAGTTTTTAGGCCAGTTTGCACGCTTCTAACTCTTCCATAATCCGATCATGAACTTGTCCGACCGTGCCGGTACCATCAATATGAACAATGTTTATCTTTTGTTCGGTAAAGTAACTAAGAATTGGGTACATCTCTGTCCGATAAATTCGCAGACGTTCGTCAATTGCTTCGGGCGTATCATCAACCCGGCCTCGTACTTCTAGGCGTTTCATTAATTCACTACGCGGCACTTCTAGTACAATCACCAACGCGATTGATCGCTGGTGTTGCGGCTGCGCGTCAACCAACCACTGCGCCTGCACCAATTGGCGAGGAAAACCGTCTAAAATGACACGGTCGATATTTGTCGCCCGCTTCAGCGCTTCACCCATCAACTCGTTCACCTTTTCAGGACTGACCAGTGAACCGGTCTGCATTTCTTTAATCAATTCTATATCATGCGTATCGCGCAATAATTGCCCGGCACTTAACCAGCGCCACCCGTGACGTGCGGCTAACATTTGCCCTTGGACACTTTTTCCAGCACCAGCTGGACCGAAAAATACAATCATCGTTGCTCCTTTTTTGTTTCTAGCTTAACGCTTTTTTAACCAGCGCAGCAACCGTCGCGCCATCGGCTGTGTTGCCTACTTTTGATTTAACGACACCAATAACTTTGCCCAT
>DASSWW010000028.1:0-16950 GCA_035704495.1 Saccharimonadales bacterium (SeqCode) | reverse complement strand
TTGGTTTCGGCACTGCGGTATTGATTAGCTTTACATGGCTTTAACGATCCACTTGTGCTGATTGTGTTGCGACAGCGATTGGTTTCGGGGTGACGATATTGCCCAATCTTGCATGCCGTCAAACCGTTCTGTTTCGTCACTAGCAGCCGACAACGATTTGTCTGAGGATTACGGTATTGATTTGATGCGCAAGGCTTTAAATGACCCGTATCTGACACACTGACTTTCGTAATAGGTAACGATATCA
Organism: Saccharimonadales bacterium (SeqCode); assembly: GCA_035704495.1. GTDB lineage: Bacteria > Patescibacteriota > Saccharimonadia > Saccharimonadales > Saccharimonadaceae > UBA6022. The sequence goes on along the minus strand of DASSWW010000028.1, from coordinate 16,703 downwards.
TATTCTGTTCAGCAAATGTTGGTCGATCGGTATACTGCCACACCTCGTCAATCAGCGCCCATGCCGTTTCGTCTTTTGGCTCACTATAGGCCGATGCTTGATGTATCACCGCGCCGTCACTACCAGTTAATGCTACCTGACTGGTTGTATTAAGCAGCGTAAATGTGATTTCGTTATTGTAAAACGCCATATATTGTTTTGGTTCGATCATGACATCGATAGGGAAAGTATAGATTTCGGTATCATCCAAACCGACCAGTAATCGATAATTAGCCAAGCTAACCGCCCAGTCATTAGGGTTATATAATTCTATAAACTCATGTCCTTCGTCCCTACCCTCGGCATTCGGCAGCAATTCGGTAATGTGCAGCACTGCTAAATCAAGCAAGCAATCATTCAGCCCGTGTCGAATGTAATCTACTGGAATAGTCGGCTGCAACCCCACTAAATTTGTGCAACTGTCGACCTGACAATTACCTGTTTCGTCCATCTGGTAGCCAATCGGTACCAGCAGCTGAATATCAGCAATGTTTGGACAGACATCAAGCTGCGACGGCTCGACGCAATTGCTCGCAGCGTCGTATAGCAAACCAACAGGTATTGTTTCTTGCACACCATCCAGATTGGCGCAAACATCGATGAGTGTCAGCACTTCATAGATACCACTTGCAGGGATAACAAGTTCTTGTACGATTGTAAAATCAGTCGCCACCGCTTCGTTATTACTAAATACTTGATCGGTGTCTAGCATATGTACTTCATCATCAGGAACGCTGTTGCGCTGTAGTACATTGCCTTTGCCAAACGATTCTTGCCACTGGATAGAATCAATCATCGTGTCATCGGCATTTATCAAACTAATCGTATCGTTTCCCGCTGTGATACTGCCCGAATTATTATTTGTCGTCGAGTAGGTAGCATCTGGTTGATATTCGTGTTCAGGATGATTCTGGTCGTATGCATGCAAGAAACTGTCTGACACAATCGTCATATAACTGTAGGCATCTAGATATAATGTCACGTTTTCAGCTGGCGGAGTAATGCATATTACCTCTGCTTCGTCATTACTCAAGCACCAATCAGTAACATCGACTGCTTCGCTAGTGTTGTTATATAGCGATATATATTCTTGCGTCGCTGCATTGTCGCCACCGTCAGCACCAGCCTGGATTTGGGCAATGACTAGGGACGAACCTGGCGCTGCCCCGACTGGCACACTATTGGTTAATGTCAGAGCGGCGATGGCAAGTAAAGCAACTGCATAATGGAAGGCTCGTTTCACGGTTGCCATGCTCCATTCTTTATTGCTTATGATAATAATATGCTTAGTTATAGCAAACTATCATACTATTTACAACAAAAAAAGCGCCGAAACTTAGCGCTTTCTCAGTAAGCAATTTATTATGTCTATTCAGCTGGCTCAACAACAATATCAGCATTAGTATGCACGTTCACAACGTCGTCCAAATCATCAAGTGCATCCATAATCTTCAGTACCTTGCGAGCGACTTCAGGGTCGTCCACAACCACTTCGCTACTTGGCACGTATTGTAGACCAGCTTCTTTTACCTCCAGACCCGCCTCAATCAGTGCGCTGCGAACCTTGGCTAAATCTTTTTGCTCAGTATAGACGGTAATTTCGCCGTCATCTTCGATAGCGTCTTCGGCGCCAGCGTCCAAAATCGTCAGTAACGCATCTTCCCCAGCTGCCGCCACGTTAATCACGCCTTTGCGATTAAACTGAAACATCACGCTACCGGCATCAGCGACACGGCCACCATTTTTAGTGAGTGCACTGCGAACCTCTGGAAATGTCCGATTTTTGTTATCGGTCGCCGTCTCGATAATAATACCGATACCGCCTGGTCCATACCCTTCATAGGCTGTTTCTTCTAAAACAGCGGCGTTTTTGTCACTCACACGGTCAATCGCCCGCTGAATATTAGCGTTCGGCATGTTGGCCTGTTTGGCCGTTTCGATGGCAAGTGCCAATGCCGAGTTCATCGACGGATCAGTTCCGCTACGGGCGGCGATTGCTATCTGATTACCAATCTTGGTAAATACTGCGCCGCGCTTGGCATCTTTGGCACCTTTTTCGCGCTTGATTGTTGACCACTTGCTATGTCCTGACATATCGTCCTCTCTGTTAATTTGATAAGGTATTTATTTCATTATAACAGATAGGGTGCGCCCGGTTATAGGGGAGCACAAACCAACTACTCAACCAAGTTGCTATCACGCAAATTAAAGCTGGTTTTCTGCCGCATATAAACACATACTGCTACAAGCGCTAGATAATATACCGCAACAATCGTGCCATTAATTATCAGGTCAGTTTGCGCCCACGACAGGCCTGCTAAATACTGCGCTATGGTCGTCATATACTGTAGTAGCCAACTCGCCGGTAACCCGATAAGTGTGGCGGCGGACGCGGTAATAATTGTTCCAATACCAGCAACGAACGTCAGCAACATCGCTAGCGGAACCAACGGCAATACTAATAAATTAGCGACGATCGCAACGTTCGAAAACTGTCCAAATGCCAGAACCAGAATTGGTAGCGTCGCAATTTGAGCGCTGATTGTTTCGCCAAGTATTTGTCGAACAGTACCAGGCTTTTTATCACCAAAAAAGTAACGCTGTGCTAGCGGCGCAACAATCATCACTCCAGCAAACGCAGCAAAACTTAACTGCCAGCCCAAATCGTTCCAACCATAGCTAGGATTAACCAACAATGTCACCGCAGCCGCAAATGGCAATAGCACCAACGGATGAACTTTGCGCCCATAATACCAGGCCAGTAAACTGAGTCCAGCAATCAGACCCGCTCGCGACATACTGGGGCTCATGCCTGTCACTGCAATAAAAGCGATAATCATGCCGCCCGCCGATGCCGTTGCCAGATATTTGGATACTTTGACGAATAATCGTCTGGTTAAACGAACCAGAATCGTTAAGTTATAGCCACTGGCGACGACAATATGCGTCAGCCCGGCAATTTGCAAAGCTTGGCTCAGTTCGGGTGGCAAGGCTCGCCGCTGGCCGACCAGATAACCAATTCCTAAACTTGCTTCGGGCTCGGGAATCGCTATTCGCACATTATCAGCAAACTCGTCGCGAGCTTGACGTGCTACATCACCTGGTTGCGGTCGTTGTACATTAACCAATTCGGCGCGAAAAACACTTCCTGCAAAACTGCCAAATCCCTCTGCCAGTTGACCGCGAATCGTCACAAAATCGCCACGCTTAATATCGGCGTTGACAGTTGTACTGGCCCATATATTGCCGGTCATCGGGTGATTGTTAATATGCATTACGTGTAAACGCAGCACTAGCTCGCCGGCTTTTCCAATATCAACATCCTCACTGACCTTACCTGTAATTGTTAGTTGCTGCCCGATAAGTTGCGTGTACGGCGCAAGTTGTTGTTGGGTAATACTGCCGCGCCATAATCCAATCAAACTGCCAGCAATTAACATCAACGGCAGCACATAGGCACGTTGCCGCCATAATCCAATCAGCATCAAGCTGCTGCCCAAAAATAACCACACGACCGACCCAAACCACCCAATAGCTAAATACGGGAGGATGATTACCCCGATAACAATACCCAGACTCAGCACGGCAACCAGCCACGACACATGGATTCGCGTCCGAAGTACCCATAAATTCATGCCATCAGTATGACATATAAATCAGCTTGCTAAGAAAAATACCCATCTTTGCAGATGGGTATTTTGTCTCGATTGTTATGCGTGAAGCCGCTTGAAGACTATCGCTACAGCCCGCCGCTGGCGGGCTTCCGCTCTTCCGCTCGTTTGCCAAAAAATGTAAACACTTTTTGGCTTCATTCGCTACGCGACCTCAGGACTATTATATTTGCTAAAGCAAATCTAAGTCCTGAGTTCCAATTCACGGAGTGTCACCAAGAAAAATACCCATCTTTGCAGATGGGTATTTTTCTTGGTGAAGCCGCTGAGACTTGAACTCAGGACACCCTGCTTAAAAGGCAGGTGCTCTAACCAGCTGAGCTACGGCTCCATAATGTTGGGTTGTTGTAAGGTGCAAGTATCTCTTTATCAACACAGTATTTGTATTGGTTAGAGCGTGCTTATCATTATATATTTTACCGGCGCAAGCGCCTTGGCAGCTGAGCTACGGCTCCATATATTGTAAAATTACACAAACAAGCAATGCTCGTTATCGTGCTCTATAAAAATAGCATTTTTAGAGGTGGTTTGTCAATGTTTACTGGAACGTTTTGGCGTTTTGGTCAGCAACACGTCAACAATCGCCAGTGCTAAACACGTCGTAATAATAATCACTTGATAACCGACAAAGAATTCATAGACTTGCTGGCCGATACCCTCCACGACAAGTGCCGAACCGAGCGGCTCAAGCAGTAGCGAAACCGCCAACAGCGCAAACAATGTTGCGCCACTCACTCGTTGCCAAGTGGTGGTATACGATGGACCACTAGAAAGTAGTAAAATTGCTGGTAGCAAAATCAGGGCGGCAGCAACCACACTTTCCAGCGGGGGCGCAACCAACACAAACCCTGCCTCGGCAATAATTGGGGTCAAATCCCCTACCCATAATGTACTGACCATCGCCCCCGCTGCCAGAGCAAGCCCCAAAACGCCAAACCGTCGCTTTGCAAAAAAGACGACGCCAAACAGCGCGGCCATACTCAGCAAAAGGATAATCACAAAACTCACAATACTAATCCTTGTAAATTATTTTCATCAAAGACCGCTTCGTCGTCTATACCAATATTTTTTATCTCGACTGTCCCGTTTGGCAACTCTAGCATGTATCGCGCCTCTGAACTTGGGGTAAATATCGTCCCAGACGTGCTGTCTGCTGAAGCGTCTTTGACAATATAAATGACCTGTTTGTCTTTGTTTAACCAAACAATATCGAACGCCGCCTGCCTTTTTGCCATATCAATCGGCCACAACGCGTCATGATGATACACGCGTAAAATTGCTTTATTTTCTGCGAGTTCTGCGCCTTGATGTGCCGTATTTTTAGCCGTAGCGTCTGCTGTAATTAGCTGTGCCGAAAATAATCCGTCACCAAGCCGTACAATTACGTGCGGTTGTAGCAGCGGCCACAGTACGTAATAGGCTGCCAGCCCGACGACAATCAAGAACGAGGCAATCAAAGCCCATGATAAACGATCTTTTCGCCGACTCATCGCGCCGTCGCCTTGTTGCTGTATCATAACCACTATTATATCAGCTGTTGGCCGTAATACAGCCTATGCGCCGACTTTATCTTTTTTGTTGCGTCGTTTGGCATTTAATTCGACATATTCGATGACGGCACTGGCGACATCGCGCCCAGTCACTTTTTCAATACCAAAGCCAGGACTGGCATTTACTTCTAGAATTAGCGGGCCGCGCTCACTCCGCATCATATCGACACCAGCCACATTTAATCCCATTGCTTTGGCTGCTTTAATGGCCATTTTTCGCTCTTCTTCGGATAGTTTTACGATTGTGCCTTCGCCGCCTTTGTGCAAGTTTGAACGAAAATCATCATCCAAACTTTGACGTTTCATACTGGCAACCACCCGACTACCAACCACTAATGCGCGAATGTCAGTACCGGCTGATTCTTTGATAAATTCTTGTAATAAAATGTTCGTTCCATCTTCATTTGATAGATAAAATGCCTGCAAAACTGATTTGGCAGCTTTTTTACTTTCCGCCAAGACAACACCATTACCGTGAGTACCACGGGCGAGTTTAATAATCACCGGCGTACCGTCCAGTTTATCAATCAGGTCGTCAATATCAGCAGAGTTACGGGATACAACCGTCTTTGGAATCCCTACCCCAGCCTTTGCAAGCAGTTGCATACTACGCAGCTTATCGCGCGAACGACTAATCGCAATCGAACTAGAAACGCTATACACGCCTTGCATTTCAAGTTGGCGCACAATTGCCGTTCCATAGCCAGTCATATTTGCGGCAATACGAGGAATAATAGCATCAAAATTCGCTAAATCTTCACCTTTATAACTAACCGTTGGGTTGTTTTGTTCAATCGATGCGTAGCAATCACGATATTTAATCATGGTGACTTTGTGACCACGTTTTTTGGCAACTTCTTTCAAACGTCGCGTCGAGTAGTTGCCGGGGCCATTAGATAAAATTGCAATATTCATTATTTATTATGCCCTTCTTTAGTTAACAATCTTGCTATCGCTTTTGCTTTTTTCGGTACGCTGACGCCGCTGACAAGTTCGGGATTATAGTTAGCTTCTAAAATATACCACTGTTTAGTGTGCTTGTCTTGGATTAAATCAACGCCCACCACGGTGCGATCCATCGCCAAAGCAGCCTTGCGCGCCAATGCAATGACATCAGCTGCATACTCGGCTGGATCAAGTTCGCGGGCGTTCGCTGAACCGCTCGGTTTGTTCAGATGTGCTTTTAGCGGGTCTATATGATCGACTGCTGAACGCTGAACGACCTGAACAATTTCGTCGCCCATAATGAGTACTCGCATAAAACCATCATTCTCGATATATTTCTGCGCAAGAATTGTTTTCTTAGCGCTCAAGCGCGCAGCTGCTTCGTTAAAGCTCGCCGCATCACTAATCAGATAATTATTTGCTCCGCGATCACCAAATGCATCTTTCAACACAAAGATACTCTGACCAATTTTACTTGTTATTTCCGAATATGTCACATCATCCAGCCCGTTAGAGTATACGTGCATCGCCGGAACTGGAATGTTTGATGAAGCGAGGGTAAATAATTCACTCAGTTTTGATCGTGAGGTAAAGTGTCCAACATCCTTATCAATAAAATTGACGTGACGATATTGCAAATAACGAGCAATCGTTCCCGCATGTTCCGGATACAGCGCATGAGCTTTAAAATAAACTGTTTGTGCGGTTGCAATGTCGCTCCCATCAGGTAGCAAAATGCGAGGTTCACCTGCGTCGTTAATGTGATAATCAAGTAAACGATACTTCGCCAGTTCTATCGTCATTGCATCAAGTTCGGCAACGATTTTGAAAAACTCTTTTGTTGCGTTGTCAGTGCGTGACGTCAAAACCACTACCTTGCCATTTACTTCTTCACCACTGGTATCATACATAATATTGTGGCGCGAAACGTCAACCAAAAATCGATTTTTTAAAAACCGTTTACCTAGCAAGATTGGAAAACGACTCTGCGATCGATTCGCTAATGTGAACAAACTTTTATACGTCTTGCCAGCAATTTTGATTCGTAGTTTCACACGATAACGGTATTCTTTTTCACCAAATGAATTTTTGACGCTTACGACCCGATAATCAGTTGTCGTATAGACATTACCCGTATAAAAAGCTGATTGTGGGGCAAAAAAAACATACGACAGCGCACCATCTCGTTCTTCGATAGACGACGCCCAAATAGCTGATCCATCAGCACCGGTATCAACTTTAGCCGGCAACGAATCCTCCGACAAGTCGGGGAGACAAATATATTCAGTCGTACCAATAACATCACGTTTCATCATCTTTAATTATACTATGCCTTTCTCTCTGCAAGTCCCGACACTACTCATTTCAACCAAATCAGTATAGTTGTACCTGCTAAGCACGTTCTTGGCTCATTACATATAATTTAGCATTAATTTATACTTTTGTCAATATATAGACAGTGGTCAGCAACGTTATTGCTGCTCAAGCAAACAGTCGACAAACTGCTTCGTGACGTCACGCCGCGTACCGACACGCGGATGATGATGGGGTCCAAAGCCAGGGCGAGCGTTCGCTTCGATAAAATGATAGTCGCCATTATCTTCCAGCATAATATCAATGCCACAAACCGGAAGGTTTAATGCCCGAACAAATAGCTCGGATTTTTTCCGCACCTCTTGCGGAATATCGTCAGTGATATCTTCGCCATGGCCGCCCATGCTAGTATTACCAACACCAACAACGGCAACATGCTGAGCTTTTTTTGGTACAGTGTCAATGCGTGACCCCAAAAACACTTTCGCACCGTGAAGACTGATGATTTTTAGCTCACCAGACTTTTTTGATGAGCGGTATGACTGGTTGTTTTCTATCTCTATCAGCTGTTTAATAGTGTGCTCGCCGTCACCGATAACCGTCGCGGGCACTCTGCGCACAGCAGCCTGATAGTTGCCACCAATCACCAAAATACGTATATCTTTACCGTATACCATTTGCTGTAATACGGGCGGCGCTTTAGAATATTTGCGGACTGCCCTGAGCGAATTTTTAAGTGCTGTTTTAGAAACCACATTCAGACTAATTCCATGACCATGAGCCGCACTAACTGGCTTGACGACTATCGGACCGTTTTGCTGCATAAACGCCGTTGCTTGCTCATCACTTTCGAACTGCACACTTTTTAGAACTGGTAAACCAACATTGCGGGCAAACATCTCGGTGATTATTTTGTTATCACATATATGACAACTTATAATAGTCGCTTTTTCTGTTAAGCAGCCTTCCAGCAAATGCCATTTATCATTGTACTTGTAACGCATTAGGGCGGATTTTTCATGGATAATTTCAACTGGCACGTGACGCCGCTGTAATTCATGGTAAATATAGGTCGATGTATTAGTCATATTCATACGTTAGGTTCTTCTTTCCGGATGATATTAAATTTTCGCTCATGCATATACAGACGATGGACGGGGTCGGCGGGATTGATTTTGCCTGATAACACAAAGTCAATCGCCTGACGTAAATCCGGACCTTGATAGCGACTCAGGTAATCTGCCATTTTGCGATATCCACGGTAATAAATAACATCTTTTGTAAATACACCGACAAATTCATTGCCTAGTGTCCCCCGATAAATACGGTTGATGTGCTGCCAACTTGCGCGGTTAATCAAGTCGTGATCAATCGGTGCGCCCTCGTCTAATCGGCGCAGCAGCGTTCGGGCATACACGACAGGAAACAGCTGGTGTCTGTTCACTGGTGGTTGGTCGGACAACCCTAATGCCATTGCGATATCAACGTAACGGTCTCCGGCCCGATACGGCATTTTGCCTTCAACCGCAGCTTCCATCAACATTCCTAGGCCCTCCTCGGCAGTGACATATCCGGGCAAACCGTAGGCAAGCTGATGGTCATATATCGCCCCGCGGACTGATCGCTGAGCGTGCACCAAAACCTCGTGGGTGAACAGGCTTTTTACACGCCGCACAGTTAGTGATGGCAAGTACGCACCCACTTGAATTTCCTTATACCTGGGCGATACTGCCATTTGAGCGCTTTCACTTGCTACGACACGCCATTTTTTCCAGACTGGTGCAAAAACGGCAAGCTGACTCAACATCTGTGCGTAGTGCCACCTGATTGTTTCGGCATCCATCACATCGCCTTCCTCGTACTCTGCCATCACCGCATAGACCGGTGCTAATCGCTCTACTAAATGTGCGCGCAAGGCAGTGAGTAATGCAGTGTATTGCGGCCGAGGCGCTATAGGTTCTTTTGTCGGCATCTGCTTAATAAAGCGCTGATACATTTTAAACATAGGCTCCACCACGCTCGCGCTAATATCGTGCTTTTGCCAAATAGTCTTTAATGCTTTCAGGTCATAGTTAGCAATAGCAATCGCTTCATTAAGGTTTGGCTGCCCAAACAGCCGGACGGACAAATCGGTAAAACGTTGGCTCCACATCGTTCGTTCCTCATCAGTTTCAGCCTGTTGGATTTTCAGCGCTAAGACCGGCAAATATTTTTGCGGTAGCGTGTCAGCTGCCACCTCGTCATCGGAATGAAAGCGTACAAATCCACCGTCAACCGCTTTATATTCATCCGAACAGTAACGATCAACCGTTTGTTGCAGCTCGGGATAGCTAAGGCGCGGCGCATTAAACCGATCAAACGGTGGCATGATAGCATGTAATAATGGCGGTCGAGGATTCACCCTTATACTATGCAAAGATTAACTCTAGCACGCTATGATATATTTTACTTTTTTGTCTTTATAGCTGGGTAACGTTAAAACAGGCCACGCTTTTTGGCGTCGTCAAACTGTTCCAGTAAATCTTTTTGCTTTTTTGTTAGTTTGGTTGGCGTGTCAACGGTCAGACTGACAATTTGTGATCCGCGAGTTGAACCGCGCAGGTGCGGCACACCGTGGCCAGATAATTTAAAGTCGGTGCCGCTTTGGGTACCTGCCGGCACTTTCATACGAATCACACCATCAACTGTTTCGACGTCGATTTCTGTTCCCAAGGCCGCATCAATCATACTGACGTGTTCTTCGGATAAAATAATATCACCCTCACGTGTAAACTTTTTGTGAGCTTTGACCCGAATATGTACGTACAAATCACCGCGTTCGCCAGCACCAATTGCTTCACCGCGTTCTTTTAGTCGAATCGTCGAGCCGTCATCAATGCCGGCCGGCACTTTTAGTGTCACCTTTTGCTTGCGGCGTTCGGTCCCTTTGCCTTTGCAAACCGTACAAACTTTTTCAGGGATTTTACCGCGTCCACGGCAGGTTTCGCAGGTCACCGCCTGTTGGATTTGTCCAAAAATCGTATTCATTACGCGGGCTTGTTGGCCAGCGCCTTTACAAGTCGGGCAGGTTTTCATACTATGCCCTGGTTCGACGGTGCTGCCGTGACAGTGCGAACATTCGTCATCCATATCGAGCGTCAATTCTTCTTCAACACCGAAAATCGCTTGTTCAAACGTCAACGATAGCGTCGTTTCAACGTCGCGACCGCGCTTTGGGCCACGTTGCTGCTGACCGCCACCGCCAAAAAACTGGCCAAAAATGTCGCCCAGGCCACCATCGCCAAAATCAAAATGAACATTCTGACCGCCGCCAAAACCTTCGAACGGATTACCGCCACTATAGCCACCACCGCCAGCGTTGCCACCCACGCCAGCATGACCAAACTGATCATAGCGTTGACGTTTTTGCTGGTCTTTTAGTACTTCGTAGGCTTCGTTGATTTCCTTAAACTGCGTCTCGTCACCACCTTCTTTATCTGGGTGATGTTTGACGGCAGCCTTGCGATAGGCCTTTTTCAGCTCATCGGCCGAGGCGTCCTTAGAAACCCCTAATACTTCGTAATAATCTCGTTTACTCATCTGTATCTATTGTATAAAACTAGCACTCAATAGTAAAGAGTGCTAGCCTATGTTACGAATGAATATTAGAATTCTTGACGAATGTGGCTAAAGCTAAAGTCCCAATCGGCATCGGTCTTTTTGTGTGGATTAAAGATATTTCGCGGGTCATACAATTGTTTAATTTCGACCATATAACCTAGCACGTTCGGACTATACATTTCTTTTAGCCACGGCCCGCGAATCATCCCATCGTTGTGTTCGCCGGATACCGAACCGCCATAACTAATGACCAAATTATTAACTTCTGTCATAGCTGGTTTTAGTTTGGCGCGTTCTTTGGGGTCTTCGATTTTCATCAACGGAATAACGTGAAAGTTGCCATCGCCCAAGTGGCCGGCAATTGTTGCCATCAAATTATATTTTTTTATAATCGCGCGCAGTTGCGGCAAAAACTCGGTGAGTCTAGCAGGCGGCACCACAAAATCGTCGATAAACGGTGCGGTGTGTTTGTCTTTTACTTTGCTGCGCAATAAATTAAAGCTTTCGCGGCGCATCAGCCAAAACTTACGCGATTTGGCTTCGGTCTCGTTTTCTTCCATGTACGTAAAATCGTATTGTTTCAAGTCTTGTTTAGTTTGACGAATTTTGTGTTCGACTTCGTCAACACTTTCACCTGTAAATTCAATCAGCAAAATTAATTGTGGCACGCCTTTGATTAACATGACACCATCGGGAATCAGTTGCAACGCTAATTTTATCCATGACCAAAAACCAAGCTTTTTAATAAACGAAAAGAAGAACTTAAAACACAGCCACAAGGTATTGTCGTCAAAACATTCAAACGAAGCTGGCTTGTGCGACAAGACCGTCGGAATCACTTCGCCCAACTGGTCAATACTGCGCATATAGCAAACCAGTGTCCCAGAATGAGCTGGTTTTGGTACCAGATTTACTTTAATGTCGGTGATGACACCCAATGTGCCCTGCGCACCGACGAATAGTTTGGTCAAATCAAAAATACCGGTATCGCGCTTCCACACATTCCACAAATGATAGCCAGTCGAATCTTTGCTGACTTTTGGCGCAGCTGCTAAAATTTCGTCGTAATGCGCATCTAGCAGTTCGAATGTTTGGCGGTACAAATTGCCTTCAAAATCATCTTGACCCATTTTGGCATTTAATTCATCGCGGTTTAATGGCTTGATGGTATATTCGTTACCATCACCGAGAACGACCTTTAGTTCAGTCACAAAGTTGTCGGTTTTTCCAAATTCTAGCGATTTCTCACCCCCCGAGTTATTGCTAACCATGCCACCGACCGAAGCCAAATCGCGACTGGCAGGATAGCTAGGTAAAATACTACCCTGCTTTAACGTTTCCAAATCGAACTCGCGGTATAACATACCCGGCTGCACGTGGGCACTGGTTGGTGTGACTTCATGCAAAATGTTCATGTGTTTGCTGACATCAAGCAGAATTGATTCGCCAATTGCCGCACCAGACATATCAGTACCACGCGAACGCGGCGTAATATTTAGTTCGGGATGTTCGGCTTTATGCTGATTAACAAATGCAACCGCCGCTTTAACGTCTTCGGCGTCCTGCGGAAACGCAACGACTTGCGGGCGCAGTTCGAATAAACTGGCGTCGTGGCTGTAAAAATCGAGTGTGTCGGCAGTCGTATCGAGCTCGCCCTTAAAAATCTTTGAAAGTTCTGCTTGTAAATCCATATGCTTACTGTACCTGTTTCAAGGGGTAAACACAAGCGGGTTGATAGACACCAATCCTTTCCTTGCCAGGAAACGGGCCTTTGTCCCTTTTGGCAGCAAAAGGAACCTAAAACTGCTGGTTTGCTTCACGTCGCAGGCGTACTGCAATCATCAAAAATACGCATTAGCTTTGAAGCTGCGCTAGCGACAGCTCGGTCACTCCGAGTCACCAAACATCTGCAGCCCGAGCTGGACAAGGCGCCGGGGCCCTTGTTCGAACTCGGCGCGAAGCCGTTTTGTGACTGGAGGGGGCGAGGTGACGGACAACTCGACAATAGTACGCTAAAGTGAGGAATCATTCTGGAAAGTGTGATGAGTGAAGATGCGAACGAAAAAGAGTAACGGCATGTTTCGTGACTGAAGGGGGGTGACGACATTGGTAAAATTGACTTGACGTATAATTACTAGTATAATATGTACTAATTCCTGGCGTATGTCAGGTGGTCGATTGAACAGTTGATCGGTATCACGTGCTGAGCAATCTCAGCCAATCAGAAAGGGTCATTTCATGACTCATGTGCACTTTCAGCCCGACGTGATCAGCACCACCAAGGACGCGACCAGCATCATCAAGGACAATACTCTCATCCTGGACTTCTTCTCGCTCCCTGTTGGCAAGCTCGTCACAATGCGACAAATCACTGAAGGACTGTCTGCGGACGAGTGCGACTCTTGGATCGACGCCGCAACCGCGGCTACCATAGGTCTAACCAGATACCTCGATAAGGCCATTCATCCCGTTATCCTCAGAGACGGTCACGAACTTCACGTGAGGATTGATGGAGATATCAACGATGTCACCTCGTCTATCATCGCCTTCTTCAGGCGCAAGGGTATCATGGTAGAAAGTCCCAGCAATCTTCGACTCTACCAGGTCGATTCGGACTGACAAATAAAGCCCCGCACCATTCATTTGGTGCGGGGCTCGTTACATTTAAGACCCTGCTATTTTTTCTTTTTCTTATCTTTCTTTTCGTCTTTGTCTTCGACTACTTCGCCTTCGACTGGTTCATCGGCTTTTTTGTCGTCGCCGTCTTCCGAGGCAGGTGCTTCCTCTTTGGCGGCTTCTTCGTACATCTTAGCGCCAATTGTCTGAATCTTTTCTAGCAGCTCTTTACTGGCGGCTTCTAGTTCGTCTTTATCATCAGATTTTTCATGCTTTTTGGCTTCCTCAACAGCATCGGTAATGACTTTTTTGTCGTCATCACTGATTTTGTCTTTGTATTCCGTTGGCATTTTTTCGGCTTGGTAAATCGCGTTTTCTAACGTGTTACGCGCATCAACGGCTTCGCGCTTTTTCTTGTCTTCTTCGGCGTGAGTTTCGGCTTCTTTGGCAGCCTTTTCGATATCTTCTTTGCTCATGTTGCCGCTGTCAGAAATGGTAATCTTTTGTTCTTTACCTGTTCCTTTATCTTTGGCAGTCACGTTCAAAATACCGTTGGCGTCCAAGTCGAAAGTAACCTCGATTTGTGGCACACCGCGTGGGGCTGGCGCAATACCGTCTAGGGTAAAGCGGCCGAGTGATTTGTTGTCACTGCTCATCTCGCGTTCACCCTGCAAAACGTGAATTTCTACCTGTGGTTGATTATCGGCTGCGGTACTGAACGTTTCAGATTTGCTGGTTGGAACAGTGCTGTTACGTTCGATGAGTTTGGTTGTCACACCACCCATGGTTTCGATACCAAGTGATAATGGCGTCACGTCGAGTAGCAAGACGTCTTTGACATCACCAGCCAACACGCCACCTTGAATCGCTGCACCAATGGCCACAACTTCATCCGGGTTTACACCTTTCAGCGGATCTTTGCCAAAAATCTTTTTAACTTTTTCGACGACGGCTGGCATACGCGTCATACCACCAACCAACACGATTTCGTCGATTTCGCTTGCTTTAACACCGGCATCTTTTAATGCTTTGTTGACAGGATCTGCCAAACGATCGATTAAATCACCGACTAATTCTTCTAATTTGCTGCGAGTCAATTTGTATTCGAAGTGTTTTGGCCCATCAGCATCAGCAGTCAAAAACGGCAAGTTAATTTCGTATTCCGTCGTACTAGACAGTTCTTTTTTGGCTTTTTCGGCTTCGTCTTTGAGGCGTTGCATCGCAGCTTTATCTGATTTTAAGTCGATACCTTCATCGTTTTTAAAGACGTCGATGAAGTGATTAACGATACGGTTATCAAAGTCTTCACCACCCAGGTGCGTATCACCATGTGTGGAACGAACTTCAAATACACCGTCACCAAGTTCTAGGATTGATACGTCGAACGTACCACCACCAAGGTCAAACACGGCAATCTTTTCATCTTTTTTGCTTTCCAAGCCATAAGCAAGTGCCGCGGCAGTTGGTTCGTTAATAATACGTTTTACTTCCAGGCCGGCAATTTTACCAGCGTCTTTGGTGGCTTGGCGCTGCGAGTCATCGAAATACGCAGGTACGGTAATAACCGCTTCGGTGACTTTTTCACCCAAAAAAGCTTCGGCGTCGGCTTTGATCTTTGACAGAATCATCGCGCTGACTTCTTCTGGTGAGTATTCTTTATCGCCCATTTTCACGGCCACACCATCGCCTTTTTTGACGATTTCGTACGGCATAATGTCGTGATCTTTTTGGACTTCTTTGTCGCTAAATTTACGACCAATCAATCGTTTGACGCCATAAATTGTATTTTTAGCATTAGTGACGCGTTGGCGCTGAGCTACCTGCCCGACCAAACGTTCGCCGGCTTTGTTAATCGCGACCACGCTTGGAGTTGTGCGGTTGCCTTCAGCATTAGCAATGACTTCTGGTTTGCCTGCTACCATGTAGGCAAATGCGCTGTTGGTCGTACCAAGGTCGATTCCGATAATTTTACCCATATATAATTTCCTCCTATGTATTGTGTATCAAACTATATCTGTATCTATTTTAGCACTCTACTAGGTAGATTGCCAATATCCTTAGTATACAAAAGTTAGCACTCGGGTGTCAAGAGTGCTAACATATTTTGTTGATAGGCGGATATGCGTCAGTCTAGCTTGGCGATTTTTGTGAAGCCCGAGCTCACCTTAGCTGCGGCTATGGTGAGCTGGACTGGAGCAAAAAGCGTCAAGATAGACGGCGCAGAGACGTCTAGCGATAAGATATATTGGGACTTTGATACCCCGTCAAGAGTGCTAACTTTATTTTGTTAATCAGCAAATACTAATCGTTTAACGCATCGATAATCGCATGCGCAAAAGCTGGAATATCATTTGGATTGCGGCTAGTAATAATATTGCCATCCGTCACCACTTCTTGATCAACCCAAATACCATCGGCGTTTTGAATATCATCACGCAGCGTTTTATACGACGTCATCGTATGACCATCGGCCAGTCCAGCCGAAATCAATACCCACGGCGCATGGCAAATAGCCGCAATCGGCTTGTCATCGTTATACATTGCCTGAATAAAGTCGAGTGCTGACTCGACAATGCGTAGCTGATCGCCGTTCACCACCCCGCCTGGTAGTACCACTGCACTGTAATCACTAGTTGTCACCTCATCAATTGTTTTGTCGACCGTAAACACATCACCCAGTTCAACATGATGCAGTCCATGAACTTCGTCTGCTTCGGTCGCAATCAAATCAACATCTATATCTTCGGCCTCGAGCAATTGACGCACTTCGGTCATTTCTACTTGTTCAAAATAATCATGTACTACCATCGCCACGCGTTTATTTTCAGTCGTCATTAGACATATCCTCCTTGATTACAGGCCTATAGTAACAACTTGAATACCGCGTGTATGTGAAAAATGTAACAATTTTATATAAAGATTATTGCCGAGTGACTTTTACCATAGCGTGGCGAATGGGTTGTCCGTT
>DASSWW010000025.1:0-12972 GCA_035704495.1 Saccharimonadales bacterium (SeqCode) | reverse complement strand
TCCAAGCGACTTACAGGTGGCTGTACACTACACTGCCTTTGGTGAAACCAGCTTTTACCGCGAGAAATGGTATTATCTTTTATCTTTTATCTTTTTCGGAATTATGCTGGCCGTCGTTCACAGCGCATTAGTTGTTAAACTGTACGTCCAGGAGCGCCGCCAACTCGCACTGCTGTTTACTGGCTTTAGTTTTCTACTACTTGTGATTGCCTGGGTTATGACCCGTTCAGTGCTAGGGGTGGCGTTCCTATAGGCTTATGATTGATTTGGAAATACCACTCAAGAACCGTACAAAAATGTATCGCTTTTTTGAAATGCTCCCAGCGATATTAAGCTACGGTATGCTGATTCTGCTGGTCGTGCTGTCGCTAATCAGCCCACTATCGGCAGGTATTTATTTATTACTCCTTATTATTACGGTTTTAGTTAAAGCGATTGGAATCGCCGTTCATACAATCAGGGGTCGTAATCGCTTAAACTCGGCACAAAATATTAATTGGCATACGCGGTTGCAGCAACTCGAAGATCCCATCGCCAGCTATGAAAAAGAAAAGTACGTTCATTCAACTGGTTTCGGATTCAAGGCGCATAAAGAAAATCTTCGCCTGATAGCAGCTAACACCGAACGTTTTCCAAAACCATCACAGTTATACAATGCGGTTATCATCGCTGCTTATAACGAATCATACGATGTGCTTGAGCCGACAATTCAATCAGTGGTTGATACTACCTACGACAAAGACAAATTGATTCTCGTGCTAGCATACGAAGAGCGCGGCGGTGAAGATATTAAGTTGGTTGCAAAACGCCTAAAAAAGAAGTTTGCTGGTGCGTTTAGGGCCTTTCATCTTGTAGAGCACCCACAGGATCTTCCTAACGAAGTTGTTGGTAAGGGTGGGAACATTACCTATGCCGGCTTCTTTTTAAAGTCCTGGCTTGAAAAGCAGGCGATTGCCTATAAAGACGTTATCGTCACTACTCTCGATAGCGATAACCGTCCACATTCGACTTATTTTGATTATGTCACCTATGAATACATTGTGCACGAGGATAGAAAAGCTCTGTCGTACCAACCAATCTCGCTCTTTCTCAATAATATTTGGGATGCTCCAGCGCCAATGCGCGTCGTGGCAACAGGTAATTCATTTTGGAATATCATTAGCTCGATGCGCCCCCATACGCTCCGTAATTTTGCATCGCACTCACAGCCGATGGATGCGCTGGTTGAAATGAATTTTTGGAGTACACGGACCATTGTCGAAGACGGTCATCAATATTGGCGCAGTTATTTTCACTTCGGTGGTCAGTATTCAGTGACACCGATTTACGTACCGATTTATCAAGATGCGGTATTGTCCGATACCTATCGCCGCACGCTAAAAGCACAGTTTGTTCAGTTGCGACGCTGGGCATATGGCGCGTCCGACATCCCCTATGTGGCGACACGTATCTTTACGCGGCACCGTAACGTGCCGTTAGGCGGTGGGCTTGCCCGGTTGTTGCGGCTCATCGACGGTCACGTTACCTTGGCAAGCATTGCAATTTTAGTAGCAATTGGTGGATGGGTGCCACTTTTATTGAATAGCGAAGCGCCACAACAGATTGCCGCTCACTTATTACCAGAAGTGATTAGTAATGTTCAACGCGTCGCGATGATTGGGTTGTTTATTACGGTTTTTCTTGGCTTTAAGATGCTGCCACCACGTCCGGCCCGCTACAAACGTCATCGTTCGTTTGGGATGGTATTACAATGGTGTCTGATGCCCCTGACGGCGATTGTATATAGTTCTGCATCTGCCTTTAATGCGCAGACGCATCTATTTTTAGGTAAATACCTCGATAAATTCGATGTTACCGAGAAGGCGACTCACGAGACCGTGGCCCGCGCTCGCGAAGCGAAGGCCGTCCGCGCTTCCGAGTTGAAGAAATGAGTTGATGTTGCGCAGCGTATTGTACGGCTGCCAGTTCATCAAACTTTTTTAGCACTTGGTGTGTTGCCGCCTCGATGTCTTCGGGGGTGATTGTTGAACGTTCGGTCGAAAGTGTGTCTTCGACCGTCTGCGCTAGCCACAGGGCGTTATATTCGGCGTCATGGGGTGAGTGGGTGAACGACTTTGCGATACTTAGGATTAACTTGCCCAGGTTAAAGGTGTCTTCTGATCCATTAGGTAGAGTGATAGGTTTGTTATCGGCCAGCGATGGCCGCTCATAGGTCGTAAAGACGGCCTGACATTTAGGACAGGTCCTTCGGCGCCATACCTGGGGCTGTTTTTTATTAGGACGAGAATTAGCAACCGAGGTGTTCGTGTGAAAACAATTTATGCAAAACATGTCTATATAATGACATAGCGCTAATAATAATGCTAGTGGATAACCATAAAAAGATGGGGAAACTAAAAAACCACCCCTCGTAAAAGGGGTGGCGGGGTACGTGCGGCATAGGTTAAATTACTTCGTGTCGGTACGGATACGAATTGCTTTTCGAGCATCCTGCCAAGTCACGTCGTATTCAAATGATAGACGAACTTTTTGTAATGCTGATGGTGTGGTGGTTAAATCTTTACCCATGCTTTCATATTAGCATAAACAGTAATATTTGTCAATCAATATAATTCGCTCACGTATTTCATATATGATATATAAATAGGGCTATGCGGATTGAACGTAGGGTGGAAAAGTTTTCCGTGTTTGTGGGAAACTAAGTATCTACCAGGCCTTTCAAACCCCTTCTTTTTTGTATCATAGAAGTGTGTTAGATGTCGTTAAGTAGTTAGCCTGTTGGAAGATTGCTATGCTCCTCCGTTTGCTTGTTTTGACAAAAGTAAACTTTTTCAAAACTGCGCCGCACTCACCGAGCCACTGTCAATCCCGCCAGGGCAGGAGTCGGAGGTTCAAATCTTGCCAAGGTTACTAATAGAAAACAACCGACCAGATGGTCGGTTGTTTTCTATGGTGGACGTTATAGGTAAAAATTTACACCTTATTAAACAGGAGACAACACGCTGGCGACTACTACTGGGTCACCTCTATGAGAGCCGTATAGCTTAGCCTGACTATCGGGGATGAGATAATCCCAAAGACAATGCACACCTACTTATAGGCAAGCTAAAGATTAGTATTCATATAATTCAATGAATATTTATCCTTGATTTGTCCAGTAAGTGCTTACATTAGTGATCCTTAGCCGCAATATTTACGCTGGCACTTGTGCAATTTCGGTATCATTTTGCATTAAAACAGTCTTTTCTATTAGTTATGACTATGTGTTCGAAGCAATAATTCCAAGCTGCATACATAAGCATAATAATTGTATTGATACAGGGGTAAGAAAATTCATAATTGTAACCGGTCTTTGCTCTTGATTGTTCTAGTCAAAGCTAGAAGAGAATATTAAACAAAATATTCGACAGAATATACCCTATATTAACAGAGAAAAAAACGAAGAATCGTTCAATTCTATTAACTAACGCTTACTTGGCTTTCGTTGAGATACGTTAGTTTTAAGCTGCTTCTATACACTTAACAGATGTAAGTATTGTTGAGTATGCAGGTATTCTTCTATTAAAAACCAAGCATAAGCGTTTTAGAAAAATAGTCACCGTTTTGTTACCCCTGTTAATGATTAAAATATGCTGGATTTGTTGACAAGACTACTTTTAACGTGTTAAGCTTAATTTAATTTCAGCAAATACTTAATAGGAGGTAGAAAATGAAAGCAAAGATCACGACAGCAGCAGGAACGTTCGAGTTCGAAGGTACTGAAGAATGGGTAGAAAAACAGATTACGGCTGTTCTAGCCATGCCTACACCAGCCACGGTAGCGCCGCCAACAGAGGCAAAGACTAAACAGGCATCCACTAAGAAGCCTTTCGCTGGAGGCAGGTCTGTTACACAGCCTCGTATGCTTGCAACCCTTTTGACTAGTAAAGAGGAGGTGGATAGCCTTCGCGACTACTACACAGAGAAACAGCCGATAACACATATTGAAACTTTTGCCGTACTAACCTTGTGGTTGAGGAATAACAAGGATATGAAAGACGCATCTGTCGATGAAATGTGGACACTTTATAAGGTCTTAACTATTCGCCCGCCAAAGTCACTTATTCAGACTTTCCGTGATGGTAAATCGAAGAAGAGTTACTTCGAATCCGCAGAAGAGAATAATGGTCGCTACTTTATTACCTCGTTCGGAGAGACATTTGTAGACCACGACTTACCGATAGCAACTAAAGGAGGAAAATAGCGATGGAAGATAGAGAACTTGAGGCAATGGCTAAGGCAAACGCAGCGGTTAAAGACCTTATCGAAGAAGAGCGAGTACGAGTAATTCAGTGGTTAGCGGCGAAGTATATGACCAATTATACAGCGACAGTACCACGAGCAGCGGCTGTGTCGAATGGGCTTTCGCTTGGCGGGGGTACAGATGTACAGGATGAGGAAGACGAGTCTGGCGAAGGTATTCAGCAGCACGGTTCATTTGCGGAGCTATTAGCTGCTTCAATTAGCGACACCCCCGTTAATCGAGTGTTACTTGCTGCGTACTGGCTTCAAGTTGTTGAAGGTGCTGATAGCTTCAAGACATTCGCACTTAACAAGGTACTAAAAGATACGGGCAACTTTGATGATAATATTAACGTCAAGCTTCGCTCTCTTCGCAGCACAAAGCCTGCAAAAATTGTTCAGCTAGCCAAGACTAGCACTGGTGGTGGCAAAGGGCATCGAACGATGAAACTCACCACGCATGGCGTTTCCGAGGCTGAAAAGCTTCTAGGAAAGACACAGTAGATAGATGAAGAAGGAGGAAGTTCTCGGAAACCTACCAAAGACCCTTCGTGATGAACTCATTGGAGAGTTTAACAAGCTGGTGAAAAACTATCGAGAAGAGAGATGGGAGCCATCTGAGATGAGCGGGGGCAAACTATGTGAAATTGTTTACTCTATTCTTGCGGGGCACGTTGGGGGTGTTTATCCCAAGAAGTCATCAAAGCCAAGTAATATGGTCGATGCGTGTAAGGCACTTGAAAAAGCACCAGCGTCCTTTCCGAGGACAGTGCGTATCCAGATACCTCGAGTACTCATTGCCCTATACGAAGTGCGTAGTAATAGGGGCGCAGGGCACGTTGGTGGCGATGTTGATCCTAGCCATATGGATGCAACCTTTGTGCTTTATACGGCAAAGTGGCTAATTGCGGAACTGGTTCGCCACTTTCACTCTGTTGATACTGTGGCGGCTACTCAAACCGTTGAACTACTGACCGAACGTGAGATTTCGCTAGTATGGACAATCAATGGGCAGCGGCGAGTACTCGATATGAATATGAGTAAATCAGACCAAACCTTAGTGTTATTGTCAGGTATTCCGCAGGCAACCGACAAGGAACTCTGCGCATGGGTTGAACATAGTAATTTCAGTGTTTATAAGAAGAAAATCTTACTCGTTGGTCACAAAGAACGACAATGGGAGTACGATACAAAAACGGGCGTTGTTACCTTGTCGCAACTTGGAGTGGTAGCGGCCGAAAAGCTTGTCGCTGGTTAATAAATTCTACCTTGTAATTTAGGTGGGGTGGGGGAGGCTCCTCTGTGATTATTAGCCTATAGGGTTAGGAGATAAAAATAGTCAGTTCATTTAAGTAGCATGTGGACATTCAAAATGTATGGATAAACATTTGCCACTAAATCGGTGCATAATATAGGCATTAGTTAACAATAAGCATGGCTTTGACATAGAAAAATAATACTCCGTTTGTAGAGGTAAAATATAAGCCTCGAAAGAAGTTTGATAGTGAACTCAGACTTTCTAATCTAATGGAGTGCACAGACACTGCTTAAGTGATAAGGAGAGTAAAAAACTTATACGTCAATCATTAAAATCATCATTTTCTGAGGATGATATTCAAGAGTGTACTTGATGACATTGACGCTGAAATTACAGAGCTTAACAATGAGTTTTTAGCTATCGGTGAGATAGAAAATGACCTCATTGAGTTTGTAGACTTTTCAGTGGATACAGTTGAGAATATGCGGGAGCATTTTTGGGAGTTGGATGCAGAACACCTGGGGTGGTGTAAACAGCTGTTATTTCCAGAGGGTTTTTCGGTCTCACGTGACAAGAAAGTTTACCCCTAAAATAAGCGAATTTTACAGATTGATACACAAACAAAAAGACTCCGGAGAGTCTTCTTTATCGAATATGGTGGACCCTGGAGGACTCGAACCTCCGACCTCGTCAACGTCAATGACGCGCTCTAGCCAACTGAGCTAAGGGTCCATAGCTTTCTTATGATATCAGACAGGGGCGGGCGTTGCAATAATTGGGGACAATAGTATATGATAAGAGCGAACGATGACGCGGCCCAACCATCCGCCGAGTTCCGTGGGAAGTGGTCACGTACGATAACGTCACCTCATAAGCGCCTGGAGCACCAGGAAGTCCGGTGGAACCGCTCATCCAGAAATGAGTCCGAGACATGCGATATATAGTTTTGAAGTTTTCAAATCTAGTCATCGCATGTTTTTTAATTAACACTATAAGGAGAACTAATATGAACGACGAACAATTATACGCAATGCGACACAGTTTGGCGCATATTACCGCCACCGCAGTCCAGCGTCTATGGCCAGAGGCGAAGTTTGGTGTTGGCCCCGTGGTTGATAATGGTTTTTATTACGACATCGACTTGGGCGAAAAAAAGATTTCCGAAGCTAACTTTGCCAAAATTGAAAAAGAAATGCGCAAGATTATTGCCTATGGGGATGATTTTGAACACTTCGATATGCCAATTGACCAGGCGATTGAGTGGGCGAAAAAGAATAACCAGCCATATAAAGAAGAGTTGTTGAACGATTTGAAACGATCTGGCACAACGGTTGCTAAAGATCTTGATGTGAATGAACTTGGTTTGGCAACTGATAGCGATGCGGCAATCGAAAACGTTTCGTTTTATAAAAATGGTCATTTTGTTGATTTGTGCCGTGGACCGCATGTAACCAACACTAAAGATGTCGGAGCTTTTACGTTACTACGCGTGGCAGGTGCTTACTGGCGAGGTAAAGAGACAAATCCCCAGATGCAGCGGTTGTATGGGGTAGCGTTTGCAGCACAAACAGAGTTGGATGAGTATTTAGAGCGAGTTGAATTGGCGAAACAGCGCGATCACCGCAAATTAGGCAAGGAACTCGATCTGTTTGTGAGTTCACCGTTAATCGGTGCAGGACTACCAATGTTTACGCCGCGGGGAACAGTGCTACGAGATAAATTAAACGAGTTTGCTCAGTCCTTTCGGTTAGATAATGGATATCAAAAAGTCTGGATTCCGCATATTACCAAAATTGATGCATACAAAGTGTCAGGGCATTTCGAAAAGTTTCCGGAACTGTTACGTTTTACCTCTAGTGAAACAGGTGATGAATTAGCCTTGAAGCCAGTTAATTGCCCGCATCATACGCAAATTTACGCCTCACGGCCACGTAGCTATCGGGATTTACCGCAAAAGTATTTGGAAACAACCACTGTCTATCGAGATGAAAAAAGTGGCGAGCTGGGCGGTCTGAGTCGTGTGCGGGCAATTACACAGGATGATTCGCATGTGTTTTGTACGGAAGAACAAGTCGAAGGCATCTTTGCCGAACTGATTAAAGCCTCGCAATCAATGTACGAGCAGCTTGGCTTAAAATTATCACTGCGCCTATCGTTTAGGGATGATACGGGGGCGTATTTAGGTGATTTGGATTCGTGGGAGCGCGCCCAAAATTCAATTGAGCAATTAGCAAAACACTTTGAACTAGAGTATGAATTGGGGATTGGTGAAGCGGCAATCTATGGTCCAAAAATGGACTTTATGGCAATCGATGCACTGGGACGTAAACTACAGGTGGCAACCGTACAATTAGATTACGCCCAACCCGAACGCTTTAATCTGGAATATATTGATGCCGATAGCCAAGTGCAGCGTCCGGTGATGATTCACTGCGCCTTATTGGGCTCGATCGAACGCTTTATGAGCGTCTTTATCGAACACACTGGTGGTTGGTTCCCATTGTGGGTGGCGCCAGAGCAAGTGCGTATTCTAACGATTAATGATAGCGTGCTAGATTATGTGAGCGAAATTGAACAAGTACTCGATAATGTCGTACTGATGCAACCGATTAAGTATAACGAGCTTCGCTATACACGGGATGATCGTAACGAAAGCTTAGGCAAAAAAATACGCGAGGCGACTAATTGGAAGATTCCTGTGCAGTTAATTGTCGGGCCAAAAGACCAAGAAGCGCGCGAAGTCAGCGTCCGCACTCAAATTGGCGAAGAAAAAGTCGCGCTTGAAGGCCTCGGTGAATATTTAAAGGTTTTATAGATGAGACGCTTGGTGATTGCAGTTGATTGTGATGATGTGCTTGTGGCAACGACTCCTTATTTTATCGATGCTTATAATAAAGCACACGGAACGAATATACCGCTTGATCAATCGCACGATGGCAGTGAAGCTGTCTGGGGAGCTCACCGAGAGTTGCAAGTTAAACGTTTGGATGCGCTAACAAAAACAGAAGAGTATCGCGAACTAGGTCCAACTCGGGATGAAGTCGCTATACTTCGTGAACTATCGAGTATTCATTCGTTCCACTTGGTAACTGCCCGAAAACAAGATGAACTTGAGCTAACTCAACGTATGCTTGAGCGTGACCTACCTGGCGTGTTTGCCTCACTTGATTTCGTCGGATGGACTGGCTCAAAAGGTGAAGTCTGCAGGCGTATAGAGGCGAATGTACTTATCGATGATAACTTTCGCCACCTTCAAGACGCAGTCAAACATGGGCTGCCTAAGAATGGAGCGATACTGTTTGGTGACTATCCGTGGAATAATGAAAGCGATGAATCACTTGCTGGCATGAGACGCTGTGTAGATTGGAACGAAGTCAAGGTTGCAATTAATGAAATCACAAATGGTTAATAGCGAATTTCGCACCAAAATCGAACGACTAATGTCGCAGGTACCTGCTGGGCAAGTAACTACCTACGGCGATTTGGCAGGATTAGCTGGCCATGCCAATGCCTCGCGTATTGTCGGAGGAATTGCTCATTATGGGAATACTGACTTGCCATGGCATCGATTGGTGAATCGTTTTGGCGGTTTGGCTGCGGGTTTTCATGGAGGGCGAGAAGTACAGGCGCAGCTGCTAGCTCAAGAGGGAATTACCTGCACAGATCATGTTGTTGATAACTTTGCAGCGATTCGATGGCGGCCGTTATGAAGGATGATCATTTTTTAGCCTCTGCCCCACAACCGCTAGTCGTGATTGTCGGCCCAACTGCTAGTGGTAAAACTGCGCTAGCGATTGAACTAGCTGAACAATACGGTGGCGAAATTATTTGTGCTGATTCTCGGACTATTTACAAGGAGATGGATATTGGTACGGCGAAGCCAACGCCAGATGAACGGGCTCGCGTGCCACATTGGGGGCTAGATTTGGTTGCGCCAAATGAACGGTATACAGCAGCGGATTTTAAACAGTATGCTAATCAAAAGATTGATGAAATTCGTCGTCGCGGACACGTACCATTTTTGGTCGGCGGCACCGGGCTGTACGTTGATGCTGTTATTTTTGATTACCAGTTTAGTAGCAAAGCAAACGACAAACTGCGAGCAAAGCTGAACGCATTAAGTATCGAACAGTTGCATGGGTACTGTGCTAAACACAACATTATACTTCCAGAAAATAAAAATAATAAACGTTATGTTATTCGGGCGATTGAACAAAATAATCAACCGACCACAAGGAAAAGTGCCCCAATAAGCGCAAGCATTATTGTAGGAATAGCAACAGAAAGAGACGTATTACGAACAAGAATCAGTGCCAGGACTGAACAATTATTTGAAGATGGTGTTGTCGAGGAAGCAACTATATTGGGCGAAAAGTATGGTTGGAATAGTGAGGCGATGACCGGTAATATCTATCCGCTCGTGCATGCCTATCTGGAAAATCGGCTCACACTCGCTGAAGTAAAAGAAAAATATACAACAGTAGACTGGCGTCTGGCGAAACGACAGCTAACGTGGCTACGTCGCAATCCGTATATCCAATGGTATGGTTTAACCGAGGCAAAGCAGTTCCTCTCTCGGCACCTCGCCATTGAATAAAAGGTGTGCTATGATAGAACACGAAAGTTATTCTAGGTAGAGACATGATTGACGCACTATTTGGTTCAAAAACTCGGGTGAAACTATTACACTTATTCCTGAACAATCCAGGTAAGGCTTTTTACGTCCGAGAGATTACCCGACTGATTGACGAACAAATTAACTCGGTTCGTCGTGAGCTGTCAAATATGTTAGAGGTTGGGATTATTACCAGTGATAGTGCCGACAACAAACTGTACTACGAAATTAATCAGCGCTATGAATATTATGTACCATTTCGAGCGATTTTTGCTGACGAACGAATTGAGTCAGCGGCCGACGCTAGCTCGGTTGTCGTGTGGCATGATTTATTAAAGAATCTGTCGGGTGCGCGATTGGCCGTGCTTGCTGGCGTGCTTGTCAAAGGTTCAGCCAGTTCGGTGGATTTGCTACTGGTTGGCGATATCTCGGCAGTGAAACTGAAGAATACGATTAAACAGATTGAAAAAATTGAAGCGCGCGAGTTGAATTATAGTGTTTTAAGTTACGATGAGTTCTATTATCGTTTGAGTGTTCGTGATAAATTTATTACAGAGATACTGAACGGAAAAAATACTGTTTTGCTCGATACCGATAATATACTGAAAACGCAGTAGAAGGAGAAAAGAAATGTTTGATATTGAATACAAAGGTGGCAACGGGGTAGTAATTGCAACTAAAAAGCTAAATGCTGTTATCGATCCAAAGTTGTCGGTTGTGGGTTTAAAAGACCTCAATGTCAAAGATGCTGTCGAGATCGCGACTGAAGCTCGATTTGCATCGGGTAGTAATGAGGTGCAACTTCCTATTGAAGGACCTGGCGACTATGAAATTGGATCTTTTTCCATTAAAGGGGTGGCGGCGATTCGCCACCTAGACACGAGTGCAGATGAAAAAGTAGCAACGGTCTATCGCATTGAAGTAGGAGATGTACGGATTGCACTACTTGGTAATATCGCTGCAAAGCTCGAAGAAGATCAACTTGAAGCATTGGGCCTTGTCGATATTTTAATCTTACCAGTGGGCGGGGGTGGTTATACGCTTGATGCTACCAGCGCAGCCAGCCTAGTTCGTCAAATCGATCCAAAGGTCGTGATTCCGACACACTATGCCGATAGCGGGCTTGCGTACGAAGTGCCCCAGGATACGCTGGATATGTTCGTCAAGGAGTTAGGTGCTCCAGTGGAAACGGTTGTCAAGTATAAAGTCAAGGCGGCCTCATCACTCTCGCCAACACTTACAGTGGTCGAAGTGACTCGAACCAGCTAAGGTATAGCTATCAAAAATAAAAAATACCTCGTTACTAACGAGGTATTTTTGAAAAGATAAGGATTTTAGTTTGCTTTCGCAAGAATGCCTTTTTTCTTCAGCGTGCGGATTGCCTGAGTGCTCAGGGTCATCGTAACTTTTTGACCATCGACTTCAAAAGTTTTCTTTTGGAGGTTTGGTTTAAAAACACGTTTTGTGCGACGCAAAGAGAAGCTGACATTGTGGCCAAACTGTTTGCCTTTTCCGGTGAGTTCACATCGTGCTGCCATAATTTATTACTTCCACTTATTTTTTACAATCTGTATTAGTGTAGCGGTTTTATGCGTTTTCGTCAAGGTGAAGTGCAGTTTACTAGTTTCTGTGTATTGATTTGGCTATGCTTGAGTGAAATAAGTGAATAAGACATACTAAGGAGTACTAATGAGTTACGAACCAAACGCCCATCCAGCCCAAGTGGCAATATTACGACATTTATTATTTACACCCAAATCGGGCTTTGCTGATTTGCAAAAAACGACTGGGTTAACGAGTGATCATTTTAATTTTCATATTAAAAAGCTTATCGAAGAAGAATATGTGGTAAAAACTGACAAGTCCTATAAATTGAGCGGCAAAGGTAAAGAATACGCCAATCGAATGGATACCGATGAAAACGAGATAGAAAAACAGCCAAAAGTATCAATTGTCGTCACCTTGGAACGAAAAAATAGTAATGGTGAACGCGAGTTTTTATACCAGCAGCGTCTAAAAAATCCGTATTTCGGCTTTTGGGGACGTTTGGGCGGCAAAATGCGCTGGGGTGAATCGGTAATTGGAGCCGCTAATCGAGAACTGATGGAGGAAACTGGACTTACGGCTGACTTTAGCTATAAACTGCTGTATCACAAGCGTGATTTTACCAGGGGGACGGGTGAATTACTGGAAGACAAAATCTTTCTGTGTGTCTACGCCACTGAATTTAGCGGCGAACTGGTAGAGCAATTTGAAGGCGGCTACAACAAATGGATGACCGTCGAAGAGTTTCATACCTGCGAAAAGCGATTTGAAAGTGTTGATGAGTTTATGGCCCTAATGGACAGCGGCGTCACCTTTGCCGAAAGAGAGTTTTACTATGACGAATCAGAGTACTAATCTGGAATATACTCAAACTTCTATTGAACAACGGGTTGATGAGCTGAGCGTCCTTAGCGAGGTAGTCTATCAATTTATCGATGTGAAACGTGCAACAATGCGTCATGGCCGATATGAAACTGATGGAGAACACACATTGCACCTACAGATGCTCGCCACTAGTTATGCAGCCGAATATTACCCGCAGTTAGATAGCGGCAAGATTGCGCGATATGCCATGGTACATGATTTTGTCGAAGTCTTTGCTGGCGACGTTAATAGCCTGACTGCCACGCCAGAGCAGCTAGCCACCAAGGGCCTGACCGAAAAGATTGCTTTTGATCGATTGCAGCGTGAGCTTGGTCCGGCGTGGCCCTCATTGATGGGTCTGGTGCATGATTACGAACTTCTTAAAGATGCTGAAGCACGTTTTGTCAAA
>DASSWW010000044.1:0-2525 GCA_035704495.1 Saccharimonadales bacterium (SeqCode) | reverse complement strand
CGTCGTAATGTTCAGCATTTTACGCGTTTTGCCGACAAAATGATACGTGAACTGGGTACAAACGTGCGTTATGTCGTGACGATTAATGAACCCGAAGTCTATGCAAATGAAAGCTATTTTGGTGGTCACTGGCCACCAAATATGACCAGCAAACGACAAACGTGGCGTGTGCTGAATAATTTAGCCTATGCACATAATCAAGCAGCCAAAGCTATCCATGCGATTAATCGTCGCTACAAAGTGTCGATTGCCAAAAATTCTAGCTATGTCTATGCAGGCGATAATGCGTGGCTGAGTCGGTTGAGCGCAAACGTATTACAATACCTAAAAGACGATTATTTTTTAAAGAAAGTCGTTCGGCAGTGCGACTTCTTGGGTGTAAATTATTATTTTAGCGACCGCGTGTATGGGTATCGTGTTCATAATCCTGATCAGAAAATGAGCGATTTGGGATGGGATCTAAGTCCAGAAAACCTACAGTACGCATTGGAGCGTCTGGACGAGAAGTATCATTTACCGATCATCATTACCGAAAACGGGGTCGCCGACAGTGACGACGTTCATCGGCAGTGGTGGATTACCCAGACGTTGATGGCAATGCAAAAGGCGCTTGACAACGATGTTAAATTACAAGGATACTTACATTGGAGTTTACTTGATAATTTTGAGTGGGATAAGGGTAAATGGCCGCGATTTGGGCTGGCAAAAGTCGATTATAAAACACAAGAACGCACGCTTCGACCGAGTGCATTGTGGTTTGGAAAAATTATTAAACATATACGAGAAACAAAATAATATGAACGATCCATTTGTTCCCACTGAAATTAAAATCGCTGTTATTGGTGGCGGTACTGGTAGCTTTACGCTACTGAGTGCGTTAAAGGACCACACTAGTCAGATAGCAGCGTTGGTGAATATGGCTGACGACGGTGGTAGTACGGGCGTATTGCGCGATGAACTAGGAGCGTTGCCGCCTGGTGATGTACGACAATGCCTGGTGGCACTTTCTCGTACGCCAGAGATTCGCGATTTGTTTAATTATCGTTTTGAAGAGGGAAGTTTGAAGGGACACGCCTTTGGTAACTTATTTTTGACCGCACTTGAAAAAATGAATGGTAATTTTGCCGATGGCGTATCGATGGCAAGTGATATTTTGAATATTGTTGGTGTCGTAGAACCAATTACGCTGTCAAATGTTCGACTAGCGATGGAGGCTGGTGATGGTGAAGTCGTCCATGGAGAGTTTGTGATTGCTCATCGAAACTTTAATGGGTGCCGTCCACGTATGTGGTTAGAACCAAACGCCGAAGCCAACCCTGCTGCAATCGCTGCTATTACTCAGGCTGATATTGTAGTGATTGCCCCCGGTAATTTATATGGTAGCTTAGCACCAGCCTTGATCGTGCCAGGCATTGGCGAGGCTCTGGCGAAAACCAAGGCATTAAAAGTATACGTTTGTAACCTTGTGACAAAACCAGGCCAAACCGATGGTTTTCAGGTGAATGACTTTGCTGACGAAATCGAACGTTTAGCAGGCGGGAAATTCCTTGACCATGTGCTGTACAATACCGAAGCGCCGAGTAGCGACTTGTTGTCAAAATATGCCAAAGAGGGCGAGCTAAGCGTCGTCTATGATGAAGCAGACCTGAAAGAAGCGCATTATGCAGCATTTGGCGCTAACTTGCTGTCGGGTACAATTTGGGAAAACACCAATAGGTCCGATCCAATTGCAGCAACACGTACATTGATTCGTCACGATCCGCAGGCAGTGGCAAAAGCAATTATGGATTTGTATAAACATGCCCGTACAGACGATTGATCGTAGTTTTTGGGCGCTCGATTTTGATCGTTGCCTAGGTAATACTGAGGCTTTATATGAACTATTTGCCGCCGTATTGCACGAGCATAACATTATTAGCGTCGACGAATTACGCGCTATCCGTCGCAAAGTAGAAGCGACGGGCGGATCATTTAATGTCGTGAGTTATCTGTTAGATCACCATATTCTAGACGAACAACAATTACTTGTTTTGGAGGAAGAGTATGTCAGGCGCGGCCGACTGCAAGAAACGTTAGTACAGCCGGGCATTCATGATTTGCTGGCGTTCCTTGATAAACGACCAGGGACTCATTACGGTATCGTCACGCAAGGTAATCCGCGTTGGCAGCTTTTAAAGATCAAGGCCGCCGGGCTTGATAATCTGCACTGTTCGGTAGTCGACAGTGTTCATAAAGCTGCTAAAATTGCGGGTTGGTACGACGATACGGTACATGCCTATGCGATTCCTGCTATTCTGACGGGCGGCGCGACGGAATCGTCAGTGTATGCCGCGGAAGTTGTTCTGGTTGATGATAAACCACAGGCATTTACTGGAATCCACCAAGCAACGCGGGGATATTGGGTGTGGCCGCATGTACAGCAGCCGTTATCGGGTTCGGTGGTAGCAGAACAGGTGAGGCGAGTTGAAAATCTGGCCGCTATTGTAGATACCGAGTCAGTGGCGTAATTTGCAATTATAGGATAT
>DASSWW010000004.1:0-5959 GCA_035704495.1 Saccharimonadales bacterium (SeqCode) | reverse complement strand
CGATAAATATTGTCGACGAAAAACAGAATATCGCGGCCTTCTTCGTCACGGAAATATTCGGCAGCCGTGGCCGCAGCGGGGGCTACCATGGAACGGATGGCCGGCGTGGAGTCCATTTGTCCGAAATACATGACGGTGTTTTTCAGCACGCCAGTGTCTTTTAGGGTTTCATACAATTCATTACCTTCACGAATACGTTCTCCGACACCGCAGTAAATCGATAGTGATTTGTTGCTACCTTGGGTGACGTTGTGAATCATTTCCATCGTTAGGACGGTTTTACCGACACCGGCACCACCGACAATACCAATTTTGCGGCCTTTGACAAATGGCGTCAGAAAATCGATGACTTTGAGGCCCGTTTCTAACAATTCCATTTTTTTGCTACTACGATAACTGGTTGTGCCAGTTGGTTCGGTAATAGGGCGGCGGCTATCGGTAATAGGCGCGGCATCGTCTAGCGGTTCGCCCAGGGCGTTAAAGACTCGCCCCATTGTTTTTTGACCGACGGGGACCGTGATTTTGCCGTAGCTGCGCGATACTTTTTGTCCGCATTGCAGTACCTGGCTGTTGGCCAAGTTTAGGCAGACTGCTTTGTTTGCTTTGAAATAACTGACTTCTAAAAAGACTTCTGGGTGGTCTTCGACAACCAACAGTTCTTTGACGTCGGGCTGTTCACCTAGAATTTGCACTTCGACAATCAGGCCGCGCAGCGATTGGATAACCCCAACGTGCGCCTGTGGTCCATGGGTTGCTGTTTGTTTCATTGTGCGCCTCCTGCTGTCCTGCGTTTTTTCTTTAGACTAATCAGCACTTCGCGTAGCTGGCGGTCGCTATCGGCTCGTTTTGCCCGGTGAAAATCGAGTGTAAAATCATCGATCAATTCGCCAGCGCGTTTTTTAGCAACGGCCATAGCGTTAAAACGGCTGGCTGCCTGGGCTAGGCTAGATTCTAGAATAGTTTGACTGAGGGCTAGGCGCATCATGGTCATTTCCATTTCGTCAGCAATTTCGTCCAGTGACGGCTCAAAAATAGTATCTTCGGCGGTCATGGCGTCTTCGTCAGCGGCTTCGCTCATGGTACGCATGCTGGAAATCAGGTCGATTGATTTAATTTCTTGGACGCCTAGTGATACATATTCCTCGTAATAAACGACGATTTTAGAATAGGGCAGCACCGCATCAATTACCGGGCTGACATCGATATATTCGTCGGATTCGGGCACCTGAAAAAAGTGCACGTATGGAATACCACGCTGCGTCAGCTGCGATGCACCGTGCGAGCCGAGCACAATAATATCGGTCGTTTTAGGATCATAGTCGCGCTGCATCACACCAATCAAACGTTGGTCGATGTCACCACTCAGACCGGCTTCGGCTGAAATAATCACAAAAACCTGCGACTGCCCATCAGCGAGGCTACGGTTGGTGATACGCGTTTTAGGGTCAATCCGAATCGAGCTGTACCGCCGCCACAGCAATTGGAAAAAGCCTTTGGAAAGTTCGACTTTTGTTTTAACTTTGGCAACCTGAGTACTAGCCAGGCTTTCAAACACCCCTGTTAAATCACGAACGGTGGTGATTTCTTTGGCTTCTTTTTCAATATCACTAGCGTGACTCATCGGTCGCTCCTTCGGGTTGTGTGTCGGCCGTTTCAGCTTGTTCGGACGATGGTTTTTCGGACAATTTCTTGGCGGCGTGCTTTTTGAGCAGTTCGGCCTCTATCCGGTCAAAGTCTTTTTCGTCTTTTGCCTGTTTGCCAAGTTTTTTAACAGATTCCTTTAACCCGACAACATCAATTTCGGTTTCGCCGCCACTCAACATAATCGTTTCCAGCAATAACTGCTGCTCGGTTAGCGAATGACGTTCTTCGGGTGGCTGCTGCAGGGCTTGATAAATATATTTACCAAGCGTCAGATCAATCGTCGTCTCTTTGGACAGTTGGGAGCTAAAGTGCGAGAATTCCTCGGCCTGTTTGTAGCGAGCAATCGTTTTAAATAGCGTACTTGATAGCCGCTTTTGGCGATTTGTTTGCGCCTGACCACCGACACGCGACACCGACAATCCGGCGTTGACCGCGGGGCGGATACCTTGACGAAAAATTTCTAGGTCAAAGATAATCTGTCCGTCGGTAATTGACATAATACTGGTCGACAGATAAGCGGTAATATCATTATTCGGCGTCAGCACGACTGGCAGTGCGGTCAGTGTTTTGCCATTTTTGAGCAGTTTACCGGCGCGCTCCAGCAGGCTGGAATGGGCATAAAAGATATCGCCAGGGTACGAATCGCGGCCTGGATCGACTTCTTGTAGCAGTGAAAGTTGTCGGTACGCTTCGGCGTGACTACTTAAATCGTCGTACATAATCACCACATCTTCACCGGCGTACCACAGATGTTCGGCCATAGCACAGGCTGCGTAGGGCGCCAGGTATGATTGGGTTAAAGAGTCAAAAATATTCGCCAGAACGACAATGGTGTGGTCCATAGCGCCAGAATCGTGCAGTTCAGTCAACAGATGTTCGATATCGACTTTGCGTTTGCCAATCAGTACATAGACGACGATACGGTCGCTGCCTTCTTGGTTGGCACTGAGCTGGCTAAGGAAGGTACTTTTACCGGATTTGCTATCACCGAGGATGGCGATACGCTGTCCCAGAACGACCGGGAAAAAACTATCGACCGCACTGACGCCACTGGCCAGTTGTTCGTTCAGCATGCTGCGGGCCATAATGCCAGGCGCAGGGTTAAAGGCACCAGATGTGGCGGTGGTTTTGATGGCGCCTTTGCCATCGAGCGGAACACCCATTGGTGAAATGATTCGGCCAATCAAGTTTTTGCCGACGGGTACACTGAGAACTTCGTTTTCAACCACCACTAGTGTACCAAGGGTCATTTTTTCAGAATCGATATTAAATAAGATAACTTTATCGCCATACGCTTCACGGACCATGCCGCGTTGGCCATCCTCGAACAATACCTGCGCGCCTAATCGCACGCCGTCCAGACCTTTGACTTCAATCAAAAAGCTATTGACCGCTACGACTTCGCCAGTCAAGTTATCGGCTTCGACCAAGCGCTGAAAAGTCGGGTTGTTAAACACGGCGCAGTACCTCGGGGAATTGATTGCGAGCGGCCAGAATTTGACGTCGGAATGACCAGTCAAAAATATGGCTGCCGTGGCGCACTACCATGCCACCTAGCAGCGTGGTATTAAACTGAAATGTGACTAAAATGTTTGGGGCGATGTTTTCTCGGCACCACGTGACCAGTGTTTTTTTGATGTCGCTGGTTGGCGGTGCAGCCAAGGTCAGCGTAATTGACGGTGCAGTGGCATGATATTTTTCTAGGGCCTTAATTAACTCGTCGAGATTTTGGCGATCAAGCGGTTTTTTAAACCCCTGTCCGCGGAGCAATTCTGTCAAAGCTGGCGATAATATAGGTGGTTCGCTGGCACCTTTGGTATCGACGCGCTTTTTAATCGATTCGTGAGCCACCCAACGGGCGTAGTCGCGTACCTCTAGCAGCAGTGCAGTCAAATCCTGTGATGATGCGACGCTGGAGGGTAGGCTAAGTTTCATCAGTTACCCCTTTAGTCAGTTCGGCTTTGTGTTCTTCTAACATCGCGGTCAGGTAGGCGCTTTGGGCGCCTAAATCGACATTGTGTTGCAGCGTTTCTGTCAGGAATGAGGCGACCGCATCCGCCAGTTTGGTATCAATCTGCGCGACGAGTCGTTGCTGTTCGGCGGTCATATCCTCGGTTAGTTTGGCTTCAAGTTCGGTTTGTCGTTCGGCCAGTTTAACCTTTAGTTCGGCTTGGTGATTGGCAATTTCGGTCTGTGCACCACCTAGGGTAGCTTCGGCCTGTTGGCGCAGTTTGTCCAGGCTTTCCCGATAACGTTTCATTTCGTCACTGACGATTTCGGCGCCAAGTTTTTCTAGCTGCCGATTTAGCTGGATGGACGTTGCTTTTAGGTCGTGTTGCAGTTCGCTGGCAGAGCGGTTCAGGATGGCTTCAAAATTAGCCTGAGAAGACCGCAGCAATCGTTCTTTGACCGCTGGCGGCAGATTCATTCGCTGAGGAGTAGGGTGGGGTTTGTCCGACTCATGCTGGGTGGGCGGGCGAAAATGAGCGTAGGCATGACGCACGGCAAGGGCGGTTAAAACGCCAATCAAAAAGACATTGGCCAGAAGGAAAAGTTGGAGTAGTGTAGGATTCATTCTGTTATAACCTCGTCAATACTAGATAAATGGCAATCACAGCAACGGTCAAAATACCCAGCACTAATGCCGATAACTGAATGACGTCACGATAGATGGCCGATTGGGACATTGGGTTGCGCCCGACAGAAATAATACTGCTACGAATCATGGAATAAATGATACTAGCTACGACAATCAGGGTAATCAGGAAGATTGCAGCGCTAATCAGGATAGGCAAGGTATCAACGGTTTTGCCAGCGAAACTATTGGCCACGTCTTGCAATGCAGATGGAATCACGGTTTTTTCTGGCTGGCTAAAGTAGTAGGCCACGTTGACTAGAACAGAGACTTCACCCAGCGTGACAGATTGTTCCTTGCCTTGGGCATCAGTGTAGGTGTGTTTGTCACTGCTGTTGCGGGGGTCGCTTTGGGCAATGCCAACACTTTTGGCGTTGCTAGTGGCTTTCATGCCGACGCCTTTGATAGGTGATGCTGTAATGTGATCACCCCTTGAAATAGCGCCGTTTATGTCCGAAACAAGGACGGGCGCCATGCCGCTGGTGGCGATTTGAACTTGGTTTTCTTGTCCGTTCGTTAGGGTGAGTAGTGAACTGCCGTCGTTAATGACCACGCCAATGATGCTATCGACGTTGTTCGACGACGAGGCCACAACCTGATCGGACGAATCTTCTTTTAGGCTGACAATTGAACCGAGCGGTAATTCTTCGGTGGTAGTGAATCCTTGGGAAAGAGACGTCAGAGCGCTGGCAGCAATCGGTAAGGCAAGTGTTAAGACGGCAACGAGTAGCAGCCAGGGCCGAGTATAACGGCTACAGTAGCTAGTCGCACGTCGCGCTAGACTTGCATTCATCAGGCTGTTTTTCTCATATCTATAGCAGTACTCCTCTTAATGCTTAAGTATACCAAAAAAAGCTCATGCTAAGCTACTATATCGTGATATTATGAATCCAGTAATAAATGAGAGGTATTATGCAAAAGTTGTTAAAAGAACAAGCCGGGTTTACCCTCCTCGAAATCTTTATTGTGGTTGTCGTCATTATTATTTTTGCGGCGATTCTTTTCCTGATTTAGAAGCACCGTCGCCGAATATATCGGCATATTTTTACTTATAGTGCGGGCTTGTATGCCGGATTATTCTTGATTTCACTAAACAGATTGATTGTGCGGAGTGTCGAGGGTTGGTCACCAGGTAGGCCGACGCAGCTATACCATAGTTTTTTTACGGTATCCCCACGAGTTTGTGCCCGGACGTATGCTAGCGTGTCCAGGGTGTAATAATTGTTGCTGCCAGTGGTGATTTCGTACAGCCAGGTAGCTGGAAAATCACCCGATTCACGACATTGGTGCGCCCGCGTGCTGCCGAGTGTACCAGCCGATACCAGTGGGCCAAATTGATAACGCATGCCAGAATTACTAGGCGTGATAATTCGGGTTATGAAGTCGTCGGCCTGTGCATAGCCTGATCCAAGCGTCGCAGAAACAGGTTGCGCGGCCGTCAGACTGGCATGGTCAGCGGTGGCCCGCAGGGCATGGGTCAGTTCTGCCCAACTGGCGTCGGGATGATGTGACCGAGCCAGACTGAGGAGGCCACTGACATAAGGGGCGGCAAACGACGTACCAGCTATCCCTGAAACATAGGCACTGGTCGAATTACTTTTTGTCCAGGTAGCGGTCGTCATATTCTCGCCAGGTGCCAGGATATCCAGATTGGTGCCGTAACTGCTAAACGAAGCTGGT
>DASSWW010000027.1:0-12380 GCA_035704495.1 Saccharimonadales bacterium (SeqCode) | reverse complement strand
GCCATATTGGCCAAATCAGCACCACTTGAACCAGCTGTTTTCGCCGCCAGCGAATCAATCTTAACCGATTCGTCAGTTGGCTTGTCTTTGAAGTGGACTTTCAAAATCGCTTCTCGGTCACGGCGTTCTGGCAACATAATGTTCGTGCGTCGGTCAAAACGGCCCGGACGCAGCAAGGCAGGATCTAACACGTCAGAGCGGTTAGTGGCTGCTAGAACAATCACATTTGTACCTGTTTCAAATCCGTCCATTTCGACCAAAATCTGGTTCAAGGTCTGCTCGCGCTCGTCATGGCCGCCGCCCATACCGCTACCGCGTTTGCGGCCAACAGCGTCAATTTCGTCAATAAAGATAATGGCCGGTGCGTTCTTTTTAGCTTTGGCAAACAAATCGCGAACGCGACTGGCACCAACACCAACGAACATTTCGACAAATTCTGAACCAGAAATACTAAAGAAGGGTACGTTTGCTTCGCCCGCCACTGCACGCGCCAGCATAGTTTTACCAGTACCCGGGTTACCGACCAACAAGACACCCTTTGGAATTTTGGCGCCCAGTGTTTCATACTTTTTTGGATGTTTCAGAAAATCAACAACTTCTTCTAAATCTTGTTTGGCGGAGTCATTACCGGCAATATCATCAAACACCACTTTTTCTTTATCAATGCCATATAATTTTGCCTTTGACTTACCAAAGCCCATCGCCTGATTGTTTTGTCCCTGGGCTTGACGCATCATGAACATAAAGAATGCCACGATAATCAATACTGGAATAATGATGATCGCCAAATTCCACAGCGTGTTACCTGTTTCGGATGGTGGTACCACCGTTACTTCGGTCTCGGTCTGTTCTAATCCTTGCTCGGTCAGACTGCTGCTACCTTCTTTGACTGATTTTTCAGTTGGCTCATCAGCGCCCTCTGGCGTAATCGTTAACTCATTGCCTTGGACTTCGATTTTGCTGATTTCACCGGCATTTGCTCGCTTGATGACGTCAGAAATCGGTACCGTTTCAAGTTCTTTATCAGGTGAAGTCACCGCGATAACTGCGAGGACGGAAAATACCAAAATCGCCCAAAATAGGCTCAGCCGAATGAAGTTACTCATTTTCTTTTTTGGTGGTTGTTGCTTTGTTGCCATAAACTATAAATTATCCTTTCAGGTACCGGTTCACATAAGAAAATATCACTCTTATAATAATAGCACTTTTCAAGGGGTTTCAACAATAAAAGTACGGACATTAAACCATAACTTCACACCAGCACCAAGTTCGTACGATGTACGCGGTCGCGCTGTCTTGATTGCCAGCAGGGCTCTTTTCAGTTGCGGGCGGGTGGGGCTGAGGTTGGTTTTTGCCATAATAGCCGCGCGGAGCAGCTCTGACGCTGACTGTTCGTCAATCTGCGCCAGGTAATAGCGTGAGTATTCGCCCTGGGCATTACTATAATTGGCTAGCTCCTGTTCGATTGCTGTCTTTAGCGCAAGTTGTTGCTGCCAAATAGCCTGTGCGGCCTGCTTTTGCTGTGAGGATAGCTGGGCAGTAATTCGATGACGCAATCGGTTGCGCAAATACTTTTCACTGGCATTCGTGCTATCTTCCACCCATTCCAGACGTTTTTTTAGCGCGTACGCTCGAATGTCGGCTTTTGTCATAGCCAGCAAAGGTCGTTCAATGCCTGGCGTCGTTAGTACCGCCACTCCTCGCCATCCTGTGCCACGCTGTATATTAATTGCAATCGTTTCAATCACGTCATCAGCGTGATGAGCAGTGGCAATCATGGCTTCGTGCATCCGCGCTGCCTGACGTAAAAACGCATAGCGGCGATGTCGTGCCCGTTCTTCGCTGGCACCTTCGCCAAGTTCTTCACGAGTCGAAACAAATGGCAGTCCATACAATGCCGCCAGCACACTAACAAATCGGGCATCATCGGCTGAATCACCCCTGATACCATGATCAAAATGAGCAACAATCAATTCATGTTCGCCACTGCTGGCTAATTTGTCTAGCAGGACAACCGAATCAATTCCTCCACTGACAGCGACAAGATACCGCATATCTGTTTATCCCCACCGTTTAGAAATAACGGCACCTAGCCAGATACCAGCCATCCCGCCGACAAAACCACCTAAAATACTCCAGCCACTAATCAGCGAACTATCGCCGAGCAGCAGAGGTACATAAGCACCCATAATGCTAAAGATGGCAGTAAAAAATAAAATCACCTTTTTATTCATAATCTTAGTATAAACTACGCGCCAGGTGGCGGTGTCTCATCACAAGTTGTAATATTTGAAATTG
Source organism: Saccharimonadales bacterium (SeqCode) (assembly GCA_035704495.1). Taxonomy (GTDB): domain Bacteria; phylum Patescibacteriota; class Saccharimonadia; order Saccharimonadales; family Saccharimonadaceae; genus UBA6022. The sequence goes on along the minus strand of DASSWW010000027.1, from coordinate 10,082 downwards.
TGTAGGAATGCTTATAATAATCTTGCGCGATATCGTACCCACCGTTCGCACCACCAATTGGCCCACTATTACAGGTATAAAATTGTGTAGACGTACTCGTTTGGAACTCTCGAAAACCAAGGCGTCGGTACATCGTCGACGTCTGCGGCGACGATAACATGTTCCATGCCGAAATAACATATTCTTCCCCGTTACTTGCATACAGATAGCACCCAACGACACCATCAACCCCCGCCCCGTAGCTAGTGTCACTTTGCGGTAAAGACTCGTTAAGGTCTGGTACCCAATCGGGTTGAGAAGATCCGTTGTGGCAATTATCATCAGTTCGCACATCAATCGTGCGCCAATTTGCCTGCGATTGATCTGTTGTTTTAGGGTATTCTTCGTGTTTTGCCTCATAAATTTCAATCAATTCAAGAACATGTTTTAGGTCATTCTGTTGATGAAGCACCTTGGCTTTGTTTTGCGTACCGTTATAAGTTGTCATCGCAATCGACGCCAAAATACCAATCACCACGATCACAATAAGTATTTCGACGATAGTAAAGCCCGACCAGGATTTTTGAAGCTTGCTCTGCAAATAATTGTGAATGCGATGCATGTACTTAAAGTATACATAAGTATAATCAGATACTACAAGTAGCGTGTACTGCCAAACGGAATCTTTTGCTTCACATATATGCCCGTTCCCAGTGTATCTGCCACGTGAATCGTGCGGTCGCCGTAGCGGCCATTCAGGTCGTCAATGACTTTGACTAATTGCTTTTCGCTAGCAATTTGATCGCCAAACAAACTCAGCTGACCGTCAACGTCATCATGTAATTCGTAACAGCTGATTCCGATTTCGCGAATATCACTAGACGGCGCGCCGTTAAATAACTGGCTGGCCAGGGCATAGATAGCTTGGTTGCTAAAAAACGGCACTTCGCACATCCGGCGGGCGTGCCAATACTTTCGATCATAGGTTTTAGCATAGACAAATACGCCGCGCGCCACCTTTTGTTGGCCGCGCAGTTTGGCACCGACTGATTCGCACAAATGATGTAACCGTTGCGTAATTTTCTCACGCGACAAATGCTGACTTTCTAATACATACTGCCGCCCAACCGATCCAAGTGTCGAAACGCGGTCGTCCACTTCGTACCCGCGCAGGCGCTGATGCCACTCGTCGCCACAAACACTTTTAAAGACAATTTTGCGTAGCGTCCCAGCGTCGGCATCCAAAAATTCTAGCGGCGTAAAAATCCCGACGGCATTGAGCCGCTGCTGGTTGCGATGCGCAATGCCGGTCAGATCAGTTAACGTCAGGTTGGCAAAAGTTTGGCGTAAGTTGTCATGCGTAATAATATCCAGTCCGTCCGGCTTGTGCAACCCCGCAGCGGTCTTTGCCAAAAAACGATTGGTACTAATACCAATGTTGCAGCGCATAACGTTACCGATTTCGCCTCGCATACGCTGTTTTATTTCTTCGCCCACCATTCCTAAATCACGAGCTCGCATCTGTTCGGTGGCGTGTTTAAAGTCAATTATTCCCTCGTCGATACTTTTCATCGTGACGTGCGGCGAATACGATTTCATCAGATCCATAAATTTGTGATACACAAAACGATATTTGGCGGGGTCGGTTTCGATAGCGATAATATCTGGCACTAACAATTTGGCCTCTTTTAACCGCATCCCCACTTTCACTCCATAAGCTTTGGCTTCGTAACTGGCCGTTACAATTGACGTGTTTTCGGTTCGCCGGTTAATAATTGCCACCGGGCGACCGCGTAGTTGTGGTCGTGACTGCTGCTCAATCGTGGCAAAACACGAATTAAGGTCAATGTGCATAATCAGTGGCCGTTCGGTATTATACTGGTTATTCATAGTGATCCGCCTCGCGCGTCAAATACCAGGTCAGTCGTTCACTATCAAATTCCAGCCGATAATCCGCCCCGCCATCAGTCACGTCAAATATATGTAACAGCCGCTTGCCCTGCACACTAGGATGACGCAGCCCAATTTCGGTCACCTCTACCTCTCGGCCATTAGGGCGCCGAAACCGAATTGGCCGGCAAGGGTTCAGCCCATCGCCAAAGACGGCAATCACTTCAATACGTTCATTTAAAAAAGTTTCATCATTCATCGCTAGTATCCTCTAAAAGTTAGTTAGAGAAACGATTTTGGTTGTATCGCCCGCTTTTTCTGCCCGTTTCTAGCTGAAAAATCGAAGACGATTGATGAATCCTGAAGCGAGGGACGCTTTGCCAAAATGGCTAGTGTGTATCACCTGGAAGTACTTATTAGTATACACCTTCGCGCTCGAACATTACAGTTCCAGCCCGCAGGTAGATTGCCAACTACACCACTTGGGATGTAGTTGGCGGTAAACAGGACTTTCCTGTTTACAATTTGTACAATGCAATCACAGACACGTCAGCACCCATAGTCGGATCAGTGCATAAACACACACTGTATGACCCTGAACGCGCGCTTGTTTCATCTGTTCGGATTGACCAAACTGCTGTGCGTACCGTTCACGCTCGCGTGGTTTCGGCACATGCGTAGTATGCTTGGTTCCCCAATCACGACAACGGTTGTATCCATCATCACGCACGTCGTGCACATACAGCAAATGATACTGACTTTTCAACGAATCTTTGCCGATAATCCACAAATAAGGATCGAGCAAGGCATCGTAGATGTCAAAATCATTCGTTTTATTGCGTTCGTCGCGCAGCCATTCTTCGCGCGTCTGATGAGTAGCGACATGGCGGATATCAAGCTGATATTGGCGTCCGGTAATTTTGGATTCGTACATGAGCTCAAAAAACTCCATGTCACGCAGCAGAATTTTCCACGTCCACGGAGCAAAATCGTAATCGTCCGGATACAATGACCGGGCGAAATGCTCCAGACGTGTCAGACTGACATAGCCCTCTGGTGGAGGAGGAATTTCGTTAAACAAAACCGTCGACGCTGGGTTAACCAAAAATCCATGTTCATAGACCGGTTGCGGTGTTGATTGTGAGGCATTGTGTAGGTACGACGCTGTATCCATGACCTCTCCTTACAGAATAGTAGTGGGATAAACGTTGTGATTATTATACACTATTTTAGTCGTAAAAGCAATAGCGATATTACTTATACCTAAAAGCTCCGCCCGCGGGTGGCGCTCGGCGGGGCAGCACCCGATTTTGCGTTTGTAATCAAACGAAAATCAGGGGTGGACCGAGCGACAGGACCCGAGGAAAGGTTTTAAGTTCAACTATGTATTCCGTACAATCAAACCCAGCTCTTGTGCCAAATACGGCGCTGCCATAGCCAGTTGCGCACCGTCAATCACCGCGCCTTTTAAATCACGCCAACCAACAATATCGACTAACTGCGAGCTGCGTAAATCAACTTGTTTGCAGACTGCCTGACTAAAAATTGTTTTCTCTAGCACACTCGACTGAAACTCAACACTCGCCAATTTAGCATTCATAAAATCCGTTTCTACTAGCGTACAATCAATAAACTGCACGCGACGCAAATCACTAAATCTAAAATTCGCCATGTCCAATTTACATCCCCGAAAAACAACATCATGCAGGCTAGTTCGGCTAAAATCAACACCGGTCATACGACAGTTCACAAACTCGACCCGCACCACCATACCGTTGTCCAAATGCGCAGACGAAAAGTCACCCGCGCGCGCCAAAACATCGCGCATAGTAACACGGCTAAAATGCGCACCAATAAACTGCACTTTTTCGATTAGCACACTGTTCAGATCGAGTGCCGCCACATTACAATTCGTCGCCTCTTCATCATGCAACCGCACCTCTTCTAATTCGCCGTCGTTCATCATGACAGCGACCGTACTATCGTCAAGTTGGACTGGTAATTTTGGCGCAGCAATCTTCATGTCTTTATTCTAACAGGTAGCCGCCGGCGAACACCCCTAGAAATTCCCCTCAACTTTTGTTACAATCATGCAGTACTTATGTGGCAGCGTAGCTCAGTTGGTTAGAGCGTAGGACTCATAAGCCTAAGGTCACAGGTTCAAACCCTGTCGCTGCTACCAGAATTTATTTCGCAAAAGACTCCTTTGATGGGAGTCTTTTGTTGTAAAAAGTTAAAGATTGTAATGGTATGTTTGTAAAAGTATTACAAATATTTTATTCTATATATAATGAATAAATTAAAGAAACTTTTATACAGTGCTCGGCCATGGCAAATCGTGATAGTCAGTGCTGCTATTATCTTTAGTGTTGCCTTGGTAGTTCTCGTTATACGGGACGGAACTGAATCACGGTCGCTACTACCTAGTAGTGAAACGACAGTGGCGGCACCTACCTTAAAGGAAGGGCCAACTACAGAACAAATAGCATCCACCAAAAATCAAACCACAGAAGTAAAAAGTAACCCTATTCCCTTTCACAGACTCAACCAACAACAGCCACCTGCTACGACTGACGATCATATTGACTCATCTTCACCTGCCTCACCGAAAAATACTCAAAAACCACTGGCGAGTATTACGATTACAGGCGGCAATAATGCATTGGTGGCCTACAAAACAAACGGCTTGAGTAGCGCTGGTTACTTGATAACCTGGCGCCAACTTGATAAACCGTCCATGCCGAGCAGCCAAAGCGCCGGTGTGTCAAAGTATGAGCTACAACCTGACGTGCACTCAGGGAATGGTTTATTATCTCACCTACGATTCGCAAGTGGTAAGTACGAGGTGCGCATTTGCCAGAATAAAAACGGCACTTGCGGCATCCAATCTAATCCTATTTATCTAACCGTGAAGATGTTGCGAAACTGTCCCGACGGTCCCGGTGCCCTATGTCTAATTACCGGCTCAAAAATGAATTATTCTTTCTAAAATCGTATAAACCCCCATGCTACACTAAAAACATGAAAAGTACTCTATTTGACCACACTGAAAATACTACTGACGAAGCCGAAAGTTTCGTGCTGCAAAATACGCACATGCTACTGGTTAACCTGGACGGCGACGTGTACCTGAAACAAGGAGCGATGGCCGCATACCAGGGCGATATTGACTTTAAATACCATGGCGGCGGTGTCACGCGGTTTATTAAAAAAGCCGTCACTGGCGAGAATCTGCAACTAATGCAAGCCACTGGTAAAGGCGATTTATTCGTCGCCGATAACGGGTCAGAGGTGCATGTGGTTAACCTAGAAAACGAGCAGCTAACTGTTAGCAGCGACCGCCTGTTAGCGTTTGAAAGCAGCCTGGAATGGAACATAAATCGGATTAAATCCGGCGTCATGGGCTTTGTCGCCGGCGGTCTGTTTAACACTACGCTAACCGGCAGCGGTAAAGTAGCGTTGACGAGTTGGGGCACGCCAGTTGTGTTAAAAATCAATCAAGCAACTTTTGTCGACACTAACTGTGTGATTGCTTGGAGTACGTCGCTAAAAGTTAGTATTCATAGCAGTCTGAAAGCTGGTGCGATGATTGGTCGCGGCAGCGGCGAGGCATTTCAGATGGCGTTTTCGGGCGAAGGTTTTGTCGTGGTACAACCAGGCGAAGGCCTGAGCGCGATGATGATGAATAAGTCATAGCAATTCGTCTGCATTTAACGGCCATTTTTCACAAAATTACCTACAATCAGCCTGTCGGTATCTTTATAAAATCATCGCAACATAGTATATTAAAGATAGTATGAAAAAAGTATTCACCCCACAACTTACAGAAAAATTCACTGCTAAAAAGACGCTGCTATTTTTGATTGCCGCTGCCGTTATTATTGCCATTGGCGCCTACGCATGGAAACTGCAAAGCACTCCGACCGTCAATCAAGTTGCTGAAACAGAAACGATTGATGCAGTTCCTGGTGAACTGCTGACGTTAGAAAAAGTAGAAGAAATCGCCAGCTCGCGAAGCGGTAATGACACCGCCGCCCAGATAGCAACAATCGAACTAGAGGACGAACACGGCACGCTAGTTTATAAAATACGTATGACGAACGGCAGAATGCTATTTATAAACGCGCAGACCGGTGCAAACGCAGCGCACCACTACGAAAATAGAGCACGAGAACAAGCGACCGATGATACGCTTACCTTGCCTGCTAATTTCGCTCCAGGCATCAGCTTTACAGAGGCCCGAGACATCGCCCTAGCGAAAAATCCAAACACTAGTGTAGAACGAATTAAATTTGAAACCGAACACGGTATTATCGTATACAGCGTCCGCTTTACTGACGATAGCCGAGTTGACATAAACGCGTCGAACGGCGAAATTGTCAGAACAAAAGACATCGGTTCGGATAAAAACGACAGCTCAGGATCAGGCTCTGGCCGTGATGATTCAAATGACGACTCATCACGCAGTGGTTCTGATGATCGTGGCTTTGACGACAGCTCGTCTCGCCGCGGTTCTGACGACTAATAATTGTATTATTTATCAAGTTTTATATTTGTTGTGTAACAGTGTCGACACCCTTTTAATGTAGAAATTACGGCAACCGCTAAAAAACAGCTGTTTTTACCTACCAATGTGTTATTCTGTACTCACACTAAATAAAAAGGAGCATTATGGATAGTCAGTTTAACGTTTTTCCGGATGAAGAATACACCGGTCGTTTAGAGCGCATACGCGCGCGCATGGACGAAGAAAGATTTGACGTCTGCATGTTGTCGGCACCAGAAAATATCTATTATTTGACTGGGCTTAACCACTGGGGTTTTTTTGGGCTTCACCTGCTGATTGTGCCTAAAAAAGGCGACCTCTGCCTAATCGCTAGAAAGATGGAAACCGTTACCATCACCAATCAAGTAGCCGACAAGGCCGAGTTCCGTGGCTATCTTGACAGTGAATCAGCGGCTGATTTTACGGCTGATATCATGAAAGAAAAAGGCTTTGAAAAAGCGACAATCGGCATCGACATGGGCGCCCAATACCGCTCTTATGCCGACACCAAGCGACTGATGGACGGTTTGCCAGACGCTAACTGGAAAAATTCTCAAGACCTTATGACTAAAATCCGCATGATTAAAACGCCGCTCGAAATTGCTGCCATGCGCCAAGCTGGTGTGATATCCGAACGCATGACCGAAGCTGCTATTCGTGCTATCGCTCCTGGCGTCAACGAAAAAGCCGTGGCCGCCGAAGTCTACAAAGAAATGATCTTGGCTGGCAGCGAATCGCCGAGTTTTGGGCCATTCCTGCGCCCGACTGCGCGCCGCGGTGAAGAACACACCACGTGGGGCAATCAATTTCTCACACCCGATGACACCATGTTTATCGAACTGTCTGGCAGTTACCAGCGGTATCATGCGCCAATGGGACGATTTGTCCACCTAAATCCACCCGAAGGTCAGGAAGAAATCCAAAAAATCTGCCTAGAAGCATTTAACGCGGTCGTGGAAAATTTGCGCCCCGGTATGATTGTCAAAGACGTCTATGCGGCGTGGCAAAATGTCGTTAACGAAGCTGGACTAAGCGATTACCAACGTCACCACTGTGGCTACATGGTTGGCCTGAGCTTTCCGCCTGCCTGGGCTGAATGTGGCGACCAAAATACCAATCTGAATAAAAATAGCAATATGGTACTAGAGGCCGGCATGACATTCCACGTGTTATCGTGGCTGGTCGGCAGTCGCCTAGGCGATGACTTTATTTCCAACACCGTCCTGGTGACCGAAAATGGCGGTGAAGTACTGACAACCACGTCGCAAAACATTTTAACGGCCTAACATTTGACAAGGAGAATTCGTGGCTGAAATTAACATACCCAATCCACAATTATGGCAAGAGCGGCTAGCTGATTTAGCCGCCGTCCGCCCGGCGGTTATCGAATCGCCGCTGGTCGAAGTTCCGGCGCCCGGCGACGGTAATAATCGCCTACTCATTAAATGCGAACAATACCAAGCCATCCGCAGTTTCAAAATCCGCGGCGCCATGATTGCTATGACTAGCGATTTGGAAAGCCTACGTAAAACTGGCGTCGTCGCTGACAGCGGCGGCAATCATTCACAAGCCGTCGCCCAGGCTGGCGCCGAATTGGGCGTCCCCGTTCAGATCATTATGGCGGCAGTCGTGCCGCCCAACAAAGTCGCTGCCACGCGTAAATTTGGCGCGACCGATGGTTCGTTTAGTTTGGACAACACGCCCGAAAGTTTTGTGATTGCCAAGCAACGCGCAAAACAAGTGGCGATTGACGAACATAAAAAGTATTTATCACCGTACGACGATCCAGCGATTGTACGCGGCACTGCTACATTAGTGCCAGAAATCGTCGGACAATTGGCCGACAAGCAATGGGCGATGCCCGATGCTGTGCACATCCCGATTGGCGGAGGCGGATTGATTAGTGGCATCGCCGATGTGAATGCCGAACAGAATCATCTGTTTGATTTGTTTGGCTACGGCATTACTGGCGCCGATAGCGCTGCCCGCAGCCTGCGTGCCGTGCGCGAACACGGCGCTACAGAACCCGCAGTTGTCGAAGGCGACGTTAACTTGGACGCTGAAGGGCTGGCCGTTTGGAGGATCGGTGACGAACTGTTCGCCCGCATTAAAGATGGCAAGATTGATGACATTCATACAGTACCCAATTTGGCACCAGTTGGCGCCGCCTACAAATGGTATATTGACACGGTCATGCCCGCACTAGGAATTGATACCAGCGACAAAACAGCCGTCTGGGATAATCTGCCCGAAGTATCCAGCATGGTGACGGTGGCTGGCGTATTTGAACACCTAAAACAAACCAACGCCAGCAACCAAACACACCTGATTTTGATTAGCGGCAGCAACACCGACGAACAAAGCTACCAGCACACCATGGACGCATACGAAGCATCCGTATAGCCATAGTTCACAAATGAAAATAGGGTATGACTGTTGCAGTGTCTGACTCGACACGACAACAGTCATACCCATGGTATTACTTTGCCTTTCTTCAACAAATGAGCGGCGCAATCAGCGCATCGGCACACCCAAACCAGTGAAAAATGCTTGGGCATTGTCTACAAGACTCTCGATGTGATACCCACCTTCCTGATTAATCAGCGTCGGTAGATCCAAGTCAGCAATGGCGCTTCCGAGTTGTTTAAACCCGGCCGTCGTCACTCCTACTCGGGACTGCGGATCGTCTTTGTAGATGTCAAAACCTAGCGGCACCACCAGTACGTCTGGCTTGAACCGTTTGATTTGAGCAATCGCTTGCTCCAAGCGGTCAAAGAAGGTCTGCTCCAATGAGCCATGTAGCATCGGCAAATTCAAATTGTAGCCGAGTCCCTCTCCGAGACCACGATGTTCCTTGAAACCAGACGAGACCGGATAAAAATTGGTCGGGTCGGCATGAATGGAAATCGTAAGCACATCGTTGCGGCGATAAAAGATTTCCTCGGTACCCTGACCATGGTGCATGTCAACGTCCAAGACCGCCACTCGACGAAACTTCTGCAGCAATCTATGAACGCCAATCGCGGCATTAGAGAAATAGCAGAATCCTCCAGCTCCAGCCCAACGGGCATGGTGGCCAGGAGGACGGTTCAGCGAATAGACTAGCCCTTCACCGGCAATCAAGTCGTCGGCTGCACACACAGTCGTTTGCGCCGACCAATAGGCGGCGTCAAAGGTGTGCCAGCCAATCGGGCAACTGCCGTCTTTTTGGTAACGACTAGCATCAGCCAAAATTCCTTTTGCTTCCGGCGGTGCGGGCACATAAATTGTGGTCATCACCTCGCCGCCACTGATATTCGCCTTGGCCCATTCTTGCCTAGCGGTTTCGATAAAATCGACGTAGGCTGGCTTGTGAGCTGCTTCAATCGGTTCACGCCCATGATCATCTGGGGTAACGATTGTCGTTTGCATCCCTGCCATCGCTAGACGGAGTTGATCCGTTCGCGCTGGCAATTCCATCGGCGTATCCATTTCGCCATAGCGAAAATATTTTTCCGGCACATGGCCATCTTGACGTTCGTCAAAATACGTTTTCATCTGTTTCACCTGTTTCATTTCGTTGAAGATGTCAAAGGGCTATCGCGCGTTGCGACAGTTAGTATTATATTACCATAAAATGCTTAAAAAAGCAATACATTAACTAGTGTTACTGCGTTGATTTGCGGCG
>DASSWW010000052.1:0-8960 GCA_035704495.1 Saccharimonadales bacterium (SeqCode) | reverse complement strand
GTTACGGTCAGCTGGGAGCATGAAAGTTACGAATGGTGTGATGCAACGAAATTCCTGGCGACATATGAATACAGTCCATTTTTCAAAAAAGCGATTGGCTACCTATTAAATAACCAGCTTGTTTAGTACTGGTTGTTGCCTGGCGTGTCGGTGCTTTATTTTTTGTATATGTATTAGTGTCGCTTAGTGACAAAAAGCTGATAATAACGAGCTCTGCCATTACTCTAGACAGAGTTATTGAAGAAAATTGAATAAATCATAGAAACCTTAGAAAAGACTTATATCATTGACAAGCTTACAACATAGCAGTATCATGGCCTCACAAAGGACGCAGCAATGGCTTATCAAAATTTTGGCTTTCAAGCAGAAAAAATAGGTAACATTTTAACGAGGCGTCATTCGTTTGGCCCAATGGCAGTAGGAACAGTTGCAGCAGCACTGGCTGTGGATAGGGGTGCAGAATATTGGGAAAGGCGCCGTCAAAGCGACAAAGCGTCATTTATCACCGAGACTAACGATAGAGAACGAAGTATTTATACACTACCAGGCTGTCGTACCGATGGTAGATTGGTCGCAGAGATGCTGCAACCGCAGTTTCAGGCGATTGGTGATACAACTTTTGTCGCCTATCCGCAAAAGGGATTTTCGCTGGATTCTATCAAAGATGGCTTGCTGACAGCACGCGAAAAAGAAAAAGACAAACCAGCGTCGATTTATGCAATTTCGATGGGTGGTTTGGTACTGAACGCACTTCTTGCTGATCCAGAGTTTCGGGATAATTTTGGCAAACTTGATACAATTGTACTCGATTCGTCACCAAGTGGCATAAAAGACGTTCGTCGATCCTCGCGCTTTGCATTAGAATACGCAGCAATGTTTCGCGACAGTTGGACAATGACACAGCTGGCTAAACATATCATGGAGCGCCGGTCGACTAAAAGTTTAGAACATGAAGAGCATATATCTGACGAACAGTTACGACGCTACACAGTGTCTAGCGCGCGTACACCACTGCATCTAACACGTAGTCAGGGTGACTTTATCCGAAAATCACATTTGGAACCAGATTCATTAAAAGGCGTCGCAGATAACAAATATTTTTTGCATTCGGCATACGACAGTGTCGTTAATACCGACAATGCATTTATACAATACGATCAGGCGTTTGGTGGTGGTTTAATCGATGTGGTTGATGAATCTCGTCCACACGGTAGTCATGCGGCTGGTTTTGGATTTCAGCGAAAGATCGTTGATTTATTGCAATCAAACGATAGCGCGACCGAATTAGAGCGTCTGCCGTCGTAGGAAGTTATTTTTTCTTGCGTTCGGCTTTGTCACGGATAATGGCGGCTGCACCAGACAAGCGTTCAATCACGCCAAGTTGTCGCAGATGAGCGCGCAGTTTGGTGCGTGCGTGCGTCGTTGTGACCAGTTCTTGCCAAGCTTGTTTTGGTTGTGATAGTTTACGTGTCACAACTTCGACTCGGTCACCATTTTGCAATGGTTTGTCAAAGGCATGAATGTTGCCGTTTACCCTGACGCTATAGGCGTGTTTACCAATGTCGCTATGGACTAAATAGGCAAAATCAAGCGGCAGAGCGCCTTCGGGGAGGTTATACAAATCACCTTTTGGTGAATAAACGAAAATACGATTGCCGAACAAATCGATATTTAATTGGTCCTGCGAAATTTCTTCGTCATCACGCAGTCGCGATGCGACTTCTTGTAATTGATTAATCCATTGTAACTGCGCAGGGAGTGCGGCCGATTTGCCTTTTCGTTTGGCGTAGTCTTTGCTGGCTTTTTGTTCGTGGTAATGAAAACTGGCAGCCAGTCCACGTTCGGCGTATTCGTGCATTTCGTCAGTCCGAATCTGAAATTCGACGATTTGTTTGTTGGGCGTAATCAGAGTGGTATGCAGGCTTTGGTAGCCGTTTGGTTTTGGAATGGCAATGTAGTCCTTGATACGACTAATCATCGGCTGATACATGCCGTGTAAAATACCCAACGCCCGGTAACAATCTTCTTTGTTTTTGACAATCAGGCGCAGCGCCATCAAATCATAAATGTCATCGATATTATCATCGACCTTTTGCATTTTTTTGTGCAGGCTATAAATGCTTTTGACGCGACCATTCATTTCAAAAGCAATGCCGTGTTTGGTCAGTTCAGCCTCGACTTCTGTTCGGACAATACCTAATTTACGGGTGCTTTTGCCTAATCGTTTTTGCATCATAGTTTTTAATTTTTTAAATTCAGCTGGATCAAGGTAGCTAAAAGCTAATTCTTCGATTTGCATCCGTACGCGGCCCATACCCAGACGGTCGGCCATGGGGGCAAACACTTCTAATGATTCGCGGGCAATTTTGACCTGTTTTTCGGGTTTCATGTGCTGTAAAGTTGATAAATTATGTAAGCGATCAGCTAATTTGATGATGATGACACGCACATCTTGCCCGACAGCAATCAGTAATTTGGACAAGTTATCTTTGGTTTGCGGTAAGTATTGGTCCAAATCCTGCATACCTGCGCGGGCCTGCGACACTTTGGTGACGCCGTCGACCAAAAACGCCACATCGTGGCCAAACAGGTTTTCGATTTCGTCTAGCGTTGATTCGGTATCTTCAACCGTATCGTGCAGCACACCCGCCAGTACCGTGTCGATATCCATACCCCATTCAATTAATGTATAGGCAACGTGTAACGGGTGAATAATGTACGGCTCGCCACTTTTCCGCTTTTGTCCGGCGTGGGCTTTTTTTGCATAATCAATGGCATGTTCCAGTTCGAGAAGTTGGTTTTCCTCGTAGTGTGGCCGGGCAAAGGTAAGTAGCTCACTTTTTTTCATTGTTCATCTAGTATAAAACACTAGTGGAAAATAAAAAACCACCTCCATGGTAGGTGGGTGGGGTAGGGTGACAAGCGCAGGACGCCTGCCACCCTACAAGGCTTACTGATTAAGGGTTGCGGCGCGCGCGTTGTTGTAGAGCAGCGAGATTCTCACCATCTACGACAATTGTCACCTTATCCGCCTCGATAACTCTGGCGGTGGAAGTGCCATCTTCATCGTCGATGATGCCGTAAATGAAAACGGCTTTATCGGACAGGTGTTGCTCGAGTGCCGTCTCTTTGCGAGAGTACACCACCTCTGCCGGAATGAAGCTTGCCTCAACGACGCTACCATTGGGCAAAACGATTTCGGTCAACTAACTCACATCCTTTGATTGGAAAACCTTACTATTTTATTATGCTAACTAAAATAATATTTGTCAATAATTTTGCGCAGATGCGATAGACGATATATACTGTAGGAAACGTTAACGCTTATTCTAAAAGGAGTGGGGATTCATGAGTCAAGTAAAAGTTGCAATTAATGGGTTTGGCCGTATTGGCCGCAATGCCTTTAAAATTGCATTTGAACGAAGTGACATTACAATCGTCGCAATTAATGATCTAACAGATACCAAAACATTAGCGCACTTATTAAAACACGATTCGTCATATGGTACATATCAGCACGAAGTTAGTCATGACGACACCGGTATTATTGTCAATGGGCAGCACATTGCTGTTCTGGCCGAAAAGGATCCGGCGCTATTGCCATGGCGTGATTACGAAGTTGATGTAGTGATTGAATGTACTGGCTTTTTTGTTGATCCAGCCAAAGCACGGGCGCATATTGATGGCGGCGGCGCTAAAAAAGTCGTTTTGTCGGCTCCTGCCAAGGGTGATGGCGCAGATACGATTGTACTGGGCGTCAACGAAGACAAAGTCGAAGGCTCAACTGATGTTATCAGCAACGCCAGCTGTACAACTAACTGTATCACCCCAGTGATGGCGGTTTTGGAAAGCCACTTTGGTATCGAAAAAGCGATGATGACAACGATTCACAGCTATACTGCCAGCCAAAAATTGCAGGATGCTCCTGCCAAAGATTTGCGCGAAGCACGTGCCGCAGCAGAAAATATCGTGCCAACAACAACCGGAGCCAGTATTGCGGCAGCCAAAGCATTGCCAGCGCTAAAAGGCGTGTTTGGCGGTCTGAGCGTGCGTGTCCCAACGCCAGTGGTGAGTATGAGTGACTTTGCCGTGGTATTAAAACGTGACACGACAGTAGAAGAAATCAACACTGTGTTTAAAGAAGCGGCAACGCAACCATTTTATCAAGGTATTTTGGCGGTGACCGAAGAAGAATTGGTCAGTAGCGACTTTAAAGGCAACAGCCATAGTGCGATTGTTGATCTGCCGCTAACGAATGTCGTTGGCGGTAACTTGATTAAAGTAGTAGCCTGGTACGACAATGAATGGGGTTATAGTAACCGATTGGTCGAACTGGTGTCAGACGCCGGGCGGGCGTTGCAGCAGTAAATAACTATAAGCACCTCACAAAATCCGTGAGGTGCTTTCGTTTTATGATAAAAATGCTTATACTTACAATATGAAGATATACTTGGGTGCGGACCATCAAGGATTCGCTATGAAAGAAGCGGTTGCTGTGTATGCAGCGCAACGAGGTTATGATGTCGAGGATGTTAGTGGTAAATCGCTTGATCCAGCAGATGATTTTCCTGAATTTGCACATATTGCAGCGTCAAAAATACTTGGTGATCCATCGCACGATGCACGGGCGATTTTGATTTGTGGTGGTGGCCAGGGTATGGCAATGGCGGCAAATCGTTTTCGTGGTATTCGCGCCAGCGTGATTTGGGATGCGTACGAAGCAAAAATGACGCGCAACGACAATGATAGTAACGTGCTTTGTCTGCCGTCTCGCGTGCTAGCTGATGACGAAACGGCATGGAAAGATATTATCGACACCTGGCTAACGACGCCGTTTGCTGCTGCTGCCAGATATAAGCGTCGCAACGCGCAGATTGACGAGGTATAACAGATGAGTATAGTGACACCAGCAATTTTGGCTGAAACACCTGATGATTATAAAGCACAGGTTGAACGAGTACATACGTTTGCCGAACGTGTTCATATTGATTTAAGTGACGGCGAATTTGCGCCAACGTTTACCATTAACGCGGCGCAGATATGGTGGCCAAAAGGTTGGCAGGCTGATATTCACGCTATGGTGGCGCGACCAAGTGATCACTTGGAAACACTAGTCAGCCTAAAACCACACATGATTATTTTTCATGCCGAGACTCAGGAAGATATCGTTCCAATTTTAAAACACATTAAAAAATCTGATATTAAAGCTGGCATCGCTTTGCAGCGTTCGACGGTTCCTAGTACGGTGGCCGCGGCGATTGAAGAAGCGGATCACGTTATGATTTTTAGTGGTGATTTGGGCAAATATGGTGGAACGGCAAGATTGATGCAACTAGAGAAAGTGCGCCTGGTCCGCGCTATTCATCAGGATGTCGAAATTGGCTGGGATGGTGGCGTCACAATCGAAAATGCCTATACGTTAGCCCAGGGCGGCGTTGATGTGTTGGACGTTGGCCAGACCATTGCAAAGGCTGACGACCCGAAACGTGCTTATGATACACTGGTAAGTGAGATTAATAAACACGGGGTTATTTAGTGGTGAGTGGGAAATTAACGATTACGCAGCTTGAAAAAAAAGCGAACCAAGTTCGCAAAGATATTATCCAAATGCTGGAAGGGGCGGGGAGCGGCCATAGCGCCGGCCCTTTGGGTCTGGCAGATATCGTGACGGCGCTTTATTTTAATATTATGAACGTTGATCCGGCTAATCCCGAATGGCCAGAACGCGACGTTTTTTTCCTAAGTAATGGACATACTGTCCCTGTGCAATACGCGGTCATGGCCGAACGTGGTTATTTTGATGTTGACGAGTTGTCGACGCTGCGAAAATTAGGTAGCCGTCTGCAAGGACACCCCGAACGTACAAAGTTGCCGGGCCTCGAAAACACTAGTGGCCCACTTGGTAGCGGATTAAGCCAAGCTGCTGGCTACGCCTATACGTTGCAGTACCTAGACGCTGCAAAACACCGTTTTGTCTATGCTGTCACCGGGGATGGCGAATTAAACGAAGGTAACATTTGGGAAGCTGCGATGTTTGCTGGCAAATATAAACTATCACAGCTGATTGTTTTTATCGATCGCAATAATATTCAGATTGACGGATCGACAGATGATGTGATGCCACTAGAAGACCTGCGCGGCAAATGGGAATCATTTGGCTGGCACGTCCAAGAAATTGACGGCCATAATATAGAAAGTGTTATTGATGCTGCCAGTATGGCCCGCGCGATTACGAACAAACCAAGTGTGGTGATTGCCCATACAATTCCAGGTAAGGGTGTTGATTTTATGGAATACGATTATCGCTGGCATGGCATGCCGCCAAACAGCAAACAGGCCAAAGAAGCCCTGACAAAACTTCGCACGCTTGATGGCAAAATTACATCTGGAGATATATCATAATGCACTATCCACTTTCTGACAATTTATACGAAGATGACGTAGCGTTAGAGCCAATCCGCGCCGGTTTTGGTCGCGGGTTGCAGGCAGCTGGCGAAGCCAACAATGCTATAGTTGCCTTGTGTGCTGACCTAACCGACAGTACACAAATGTCATTATTTAAAAATGCCTTTCCGGATCGTTTTATCGAAATTGGCGTTGCCGAACAAAACTTGGTAACTGTTGCCAGTGGCATGGCTAGGGCGGGTAAAATACCGTTTACCAGCAGCTACGCAGCCTTTAGTCCTGGACGCAACTGGGAGCAGATTCGGACGACAATCGCGTTAAATGATATGCCGGTCAAAGTCATTGGATCTCATGCGGGTGTCAGTGTCGGGCCTGACGGCGCAACCCATCAGATGCTAGAAGACATCGCAATTATGCGTGCTATGCCAAATATGATTGTGATCGCCCCAGGCGATAGTATCGAGGCCGAAAAAGCGACTCGTGCTATCGCCGAAAACGGCAAACCAGTTTATATGCGACTTGCGCGTGATAAAACACCGATTTTTAGCACCGACGAATCGCCGTTTCAGATTGGCAAGGCCTATGTACTGCGTGAAGGACATGACATTACCCTGCTTGGTACGGGCACAATGACCTATCAACTGCTGGCAGCGGCAAAAAAGCTAGCCGAGGACCATGATATTCACGCCGAGGTTATCCATGTACCAACGATTAAGCCGCTCGACGAAGAGACGATTTTGAATAGTGTGCGCAAAACTGGCCGGGTTATCACTGCCGAAGAAGCTCAGGTTATCGGTGGGTTTGGCGGCGCTATCGCCGAATTGCTCGGGGAAAAGCTACCGACGCCGTTATATCGTATCGGCATGCAGGACCGCTTTGGCGAAAGCGGCACACCAGCCGAGCTGCTCGAATTTTTCAAATTAGACAGTGTTTCAATTGCCAGTCAAGCAAAACAATTTATCAGCGACGTACCACGCTATCATCAGGGATTTTAAGGAGGAAACTATGGGTTTAACAATCAAAGAAATTCGCGACAATACGGTACGCGCGCGTCATTTAATGCAACGTAGCCGCAGTCAGGGATTTGCGGTGGGTGCATTTAATATCGATAATCAAGAAACCTTGATTGCTGTTGCAAAAGCCGCCCAAAACTTGAATTCACCAGTACTTGTTGAAGTTAGTGACGGCGAAGTAAAAGCGTTAGGCCTAGAAAACATTCGTGATATGGTCGATAACTACCGCGAAGAATATGGTATCGAAATGTATCTTAATCTAGACCACAGCCCAACAGTTGAAAACTGCAAACGTGCTATTGATGCAGGGTTTGAATTTATTCACATCGATATTTCGCAGGCCAATCACGATGCCTCGACCGAAGAAATTATCGAAAAAACCAAAGAAGTCGTGGAATATGCCAAATTTACTGGTGCGTTAGTCGAATCCGAACCACATTATTTTGGCGGTTCGTCGAATGTTCACAGCGAGGCCATTGATTACGATGAAATTAAAAAAACATTTAGCACACCAGAATCTTCTAGCTCATTCGTTGAAGCAACCGGTATCGATACGTATGCGGCAGCTATCGGCAATCTGCACGGTAAATATCCCGTACCAAAAGAGCTTGACCTAGTGTTGTTGCAAACAGTTCGTGATGCGATTCCCTGTAATATTAGTTTGCACGGTGGCAGCGGAACACCGTTGCATTATTTTGAAGAAGCGGCACACATTGGTGTCAGCAAAATAAATATTAATAGTGATATGCGTTACGCGTTCCGCAAAACGTTAGAAAAAGTACTGGCCGAAAATCCCGACGAATACGCTGTCGTCAAATTAATGCCCGAAGTCTACGGCGCTGTTCAGGTGGTTGTCGAAGAAAAAATCAATGCGTTTGGTAGCGCCGGAAAGGCAGTACAGTAAATGGCTGCACCACGACTACTTGCTATCGGCGCCGCTGTTCAGGACGTGTTTCTTAGTCACAGCGACGAGTTTAAACCTGTCGTCGAAAATCCTCATGAAAGTTTTATGAAACTAGAATTAGGTGCTAAAGCCGACGTCAACAACATCACCTTTAGTACTGGTGGTGGTGCAACAAATGCCGCGGTAACCTTTGCCCGTCAGGGATTACACAGCGAATTTATGGGAACCGTTGCCCATGATCCAGCCGGATTGGCAGTGCTGGATGATTTGGACCGCGAAGGCGTTGATACGTCACGTGTCAGCTACACCGATAAATACAACACTGGGTATTCCGTTTTATTACTAGCGCCTAGTGGCGAGCGTACGATCTTGACTTACCGCGGAGCATCAACGCATTATGACGCTAAACACTTTGACCTGCGCGATAGTAAAGCAGATTGGTTATACGTTTCTAGTATGGCTGGCAGCATGGAGGCATTAGACAAAATATTCACCCAGGCAAAAGAGTTAGGGACGAAAATAATGTTTAATCCTGGCAAGGGTGAATTATTGCAATCATCGAAATTAAAAGCGTTACTTGAGGACGTCGATGTTTTGCTGGTTAATCGCCAGGAAATGCAGACTATCGTCGAAGGCAG
>DASSWW010000011.1:0-6537 GCA_035704495.1 Saccharimonadales bacterium (SeqCode) | reverse complement strand
CTGCGCAATGCAACGCCACCATACGCGGCGATTGTATGATGGTTTTTACTAATCATCAGCGGCGACCGGTCACCGATAATACTCAGATTTTCATCGGGACGATTATACCCAACAATACTATGGACGTATTGATTTTCGCTATTCAGTACGCCGTAAGGAATCGCGGGCGCTAAGTCATCTGCCGCTACAGGGTCTTGGATAGGCCAGTAGTATTTATTACGTGGTCTAAAATCAACGATTCTTCCTACGACGTAACTGGCAAACACGTGGCAGTTGTAAAAAACCTTCTCGTCTTTTTCTTTGGCGCGCGTGTTTTTAAAAAATTCTAATACTCTTGCGGAGGCTATATCGTCGAACTGTAGTTCTTCTTCGCATTCATTGCCGCGAGTAGTGTAGCCGTAGTCTAAAACAGTCGATGCATTCGGTGAGGTAATACCCACCACTTGTTCGGCAGGAAGCAATCGTTTTGGGTGATTCGGATGCCAATGAATACTCATACCAATTGGTGCTTTGATGAGTGTTAAATTTTCTGACATATCGTTTTGATTTATTTTTTATTTTTCTGTCGTTTGCAGTACCAAAAAATACCACCACCCACCAACAGAACGACAACAGTACTAAGTACGATGACACCAATAGTGTTATCTTGCACGATTTGTAGGGTTTCTTTGACATGATCGTGGCCGTTGTGGGCAAAAAATAGTTTCATACTCTCTATTCTACCATTTACGATTGAGGGGTCATATTCTGTTATACTAAACACTATGTCTAGCAACAAGGCTAAGAAGAACGTAGGCAATAAAAACATTAGCCCAAATCGCAAAAAGGGCGGTATGAAACCGATGCGCGCTGTCGGAGTATCTGACATTGTGCGTACGTGTAAGGCTCAGCTTCCCGCCGTTATCGCCATACTTTTCTCGGTGACCTTGACTACGTTTTGGCCTGCTTCTGGTATTTACGACATCATTGTCATTGTGTTACTGGCAGCGGTGATATATACCGCCCTCCGCACTGGTCTGCGACATGGCATCATCAGTGCGGTAATAGTTGTTTTGTATACGCTGTATATTGTTGGTGATAATGCTGGCCTGTTCTGGCTGAGTTGGGAAGTTTTGCAACGTAACGCCGTCATCACGATTGCCTTTCCAATGCTTGCAATTATCGTCGGTGGTTTAAAAGAGCGAAATAATGTATTGTTTTCCCGCGAGAAAATTGCCCGTGAAACGGCCGAGCAAAGCGAGCAGCGGCTACGATTTATGGCAGAGTCTATGCCGCAAAAGATATTTACCATCACTCCAGATGGCGAACCAGATTACGCCAATCCACAGTGGCGCGAATATCTGGGCGACGTGCATGGTGATGATGTGGGCGACAATTTTTCTCATCTGATTCATCCCGACGACGTTAGTGAAAATCAGACGCTTTGGCAGCACTCATTGAAAACAGGCGAACCGTTTCAGTACGAACATCGACTAAAGAGGGCTGATGGTAAATATATTTGGCATTTGACACGGATAAACGCCATGCGTGATCAAAATGGTACGATTACAGCGTGGGTTGGTTCGAGTACCGATATTGAAGATGTTCGGCGCACCCGAAAATTAGAAGCGGACACCGCCCGGCTCACAAAACAGCGTGCAGAATTAATGGAACTAAACCTGGCCAAGGACGAATTTATTTCGTTAGCTTCACATCAGCTACGTACTCCTGCGACTGGTGTAAAACAATATGTCAGTATGGCGCTTGATGGATACGGTGGTAAAATCAGTTCAAAATTGCGGATATTTTTGGAAAAAGCCAATGAAAGTAACGACCGACAATTGTCAGTTATCAACGACCTATTGCAGGTTGCCCAGGTGGATGCTGGTCAGGTTGTGCTGCGAAAAGAAGCGGTTGATGCCGGCGAACTTATCAAAGGTGTCATTCACGAACAAGCTGCAAAGTTTGCCAAACGGCACCAAACAGTGCGATTTAACGAACGAAAAGTAAAAGTCATCGCGATTGCCGATGCCATTAAACTGCGCATGGTCATCGAAAATATTGTTGATAATGCTAGCAAATATACACCAGAGAATAAAAATATATTCATTCGCTTATCGCGATCGGGCGGCAAGGCACGGATTGTTGTTAAAGACGAAGGTGTCGGTATTAATCAGGAAGATACCGAGTATATTTTTCAAAAATTCTCGCGGATTGACAACCTCATGTCAACCGAAGTTGGTGGCACTGGCCTAGGATTATACTGGGTCAGAAAAATTATTGACCTGCACGGCGGAAGCATAACGGTCACGTCAAAACTAGGCAAAGGAACGACATTTACGATTTCGCTGCCGCTTTCCGATAGTAAAAAATAAGATAAAACAGGAGGGACGATGGATAACGATATTAATCAACGCGTCAAAGAGGCACTTGATCGGACAGAGATTATGGCGCTTGCGACTGTCGGTGACGATGGTAGTTGGGTGAGCCCAGTGAAGTATAACTATACCGATACGTTTACATTGTCTTTTGTGTCAATGCCTGGTACTAAACATGTTACCAATATTCAATCCGATAATCGGGTTTCAGTGGCAATTTATCAATATCCTGGTCCGACAGGTGGCAATCTGGGGTTGCAAATAACAGGCACGGCAGCCGACCAAGAGCCAGAAAAAACAAATGGTGGACATCGATTTACAATCACGCCAACAGACGCTTGGTTGTTTGATTCCCGAGGCGGTAATTGGGAACGAGAACCGGTAGATTTAGATCGATTGCAGCTTTAGAGATTATAACACCGTTCGCTTTTTACACTCGGCACCGTATGTAAGGGTATTATAAGTTATTATCCGGCTCGTAAATGCCGAATTTCATTTCTTTTTCGGCCGATAATACGCCGGGTACCTGTCTGACAGTTTCGAGTGTTTGATCAAAATCAGCCGCTAGTGCAACTTTTCCTAGCACTGTATTTACGATATTTAGACTTTCACATTCTATTAGGCCTGCTGCTTCGATTGCGGGAATCATGTCCTCGGCAGAATGATCATCATCGATGGTAACGGTTACTCCAAGTTTCTCATTGTTCGTTGTCATATGCACTCCTCGTTAAAGATGGATATTAATTTTATAGTAGCATAATTCGGAGTGGGCTGTTATGTTTCTACTGCCTTACTGAGTGCTACGACTAACGAATTTTGCTGGTTAACGTGGTAGTAAACATTTTTACCATTTTTTTTCTTGTCGACTAAGCTGGCCTGTAATAGCACTTTTAGGTGCTGCGAAGCAAGTGATTTTGATATCCCAACAACACTCGCCAACTGACCGACATTAATGTCGTTGTTTTTTAGTAGTGCTCTAAATATTAGGCAGCGATTTGGTTCACCTAGGGCGTCAAACGCCGTTGTGATTCTGCTGACATCAATTCCTTGGATGTACTGTTCGAGTTTTTTGTGCTCGGTAGGCGATAGCATTAGTCAGCCTGATAACCTGGGAAGTAATCTCCCTTTATGTTGTCTTTGGTAACACCCATCGTTGCTAATTCGGCTGTCAGGGACTCTACCATTGGTTCGGGCCCTGACACATAGACTAGTGGGTCGTCCATCTGACTAATCTGCTGCTGTAACAGCTGAGCATCAAGCTTTTTCGGCTGAACAATATAGTCGATATGTAGATGAGGATTTGATTGCTGCAGTATATCGAGTTCATTTTTGTATGCAATTTCGTTGGTGCGATTAGCATACAGTAATGTCACATTCAGTTGCTCGTCAAGCGCGTCGGCTTCAGTCAGAATCGAACGAAAAGGAGTGATGCCAATGCCGCCAGCGATAAACAGATGATTTCGGGTGGAATCTCCGATGACAAAGTCACCCTCTGGCGCGTCAGCCTGCGCGGTGTCGCCTGGTTTTAGCGCTAAAAGTGCCGTTTTAAAACTACTTTTTTTCTCGGCATAAATACGAGTAGTAATGACAAGACGGTTTTCTGAAGGTGCAGACGAAATGGTAAACCAACGCTCATCGCCGCGGTCATCCATATCGTCATGTTTTAAGGTGATGTGGATAAATTGACCCGCTTGCCAGGTAGTAGGATTGCTCGGCTCGAACACGAACGACCTAACGTCACCTTCTCGTGCTATAGAATATTGAAAAGTTAGTTTCATAGTTTAATACCTGTTTAATTGTTTATCCATCTTATTACTAATAGAATTATATGTCAAACAGCAACAAAATAAAAAACACCCTCGGTAGCGATCAAAGGGTGTTCTTTATTTGGAGGGCCAGGAGGGACTTGAACCCTCGACACCCTGCTTAAGAGGCAGGTGCTCTAACCAGCTGAGCTACTGGCCCGTGTGTTGGTGGTGTAAAGAACATGCTTATTATATATCTTTTCGGCATAAATGCCTCAGGCAGCTGAGCTACAATCCTTTGTCACCGCTCTTTACTTTAGCAAAGTTTGACGTATCTGTAAATATGTTTCACGCAATCATTTTTTTATTTTGCAAAGTTTTCGTGCAGTTGGTATAATGCTATACCGAAAATTTTGTAGAGAAGCGGTAGCAGCAAAACAACCAATCCGACAACAATCCATCCTGCCTGAAAGATGGTTGTTTCGCGGCTGACCAGGCCAAATGCCAGTGCAATGGGGGCAAAACTAAGTTTACTGAGGGTGCTGACCGCCGAAATAACACCGGCGCGATTGGTGGATGGAATGGTGTCGTGCAAGCGTTTGGCGACGATAATCGTCAGGGCAATCAGGCAACTTTGCAGAATAACTTGGCCAGTGACAACCAGTCCACTAATTGGAATGGTCAACAGGAACGCACTGCCTAGCAGAATGCTGCCAATCCCACTTATGGCGAGTGGTGTTTGGCGAATTTTACTAGCGATATAGCCGCCGATACCGATACACGATTGCACCAACGCATTAGAAAAGCCTAAAATAATCACTGGAAACGCCAGCGCGATGTACCATAGCTGATTAAACTCGAACAGCAAACTGGTGCCGACGGTTAACAGAATCATCGCTAGTACTAACCAGCGGACTGATCCGACCTGACTGACTGTTTTGAACGTGGCGCGTATTTGGCGATGAAACGACACGGCGACGCGGGCTTTATGCAGTCTGGGTTCGCGGAATTTTATTAACGCGACAATCGACAGCAGGGTAAAGGGAATTGTTAAAAAATAGACGACTTGCAATCCGAAAAAGTGGCTGATAGTACCGCTGAGTAACGAGCCGCTGACCAGCGCTACGCCAGATATCATCTGTAATTTGCCATAATAGTGTTCAAAGCCAGTGCCTTTGCCGGTTTCTTCGACAAGTGTGTCGTACACAATCGCTTCGTAGGTACCCGAATATAGCGCAAAGTAGATGCCAATAAATAATAGCGACACAGTATACATCGGTACGCTATCGCTCAGTCCGCAGGCTAGGCTGCAAATAATCAGCGCGCAACTGGCTAGTACCAATACGCCTTTTCGGCTCCAACGGTCCGCTAAAATGCCAGACGGGGTTTCGACCAGTAGCGTCACAATCGTAAACAGCGTTATCGCCAGTGCGATGGTGGCTTCATCAAATCCAATGCGCTGCATGAATAGTTTTTCAACTGCGTACCACAGGTTAAACGCCTGCAAAAATGCAGCAATATATAACGGAGTAAGTCGGCGGTGAAGGCGAGGATTCATGGTTGTAGGTGGTTATAACTCGTCTTTTTTACTGTTTATAAAAGCGCCCCATTGTCGGATGAGTCGTAGCACTGTTTTAAGTGGTAATTCGATAATCATATCAAGCAGTGTCGCAACCAGGTTGACTTGGGCGTACTTTTCGCTGAGCCATCGTCCAACGACGACAAACGGCATATACAAGACGTCGCGAACGAACGTTACGCTGTTTTGATCGGCATCAACAACCTCGATATCCCGGACCATACGCGACAGTCGAAACCCAAGGAAGCTGGCGGTGGATAGAAAGATAAAGAAAATCAACAAGTGAACAACCGTAAAGCCAAGACTGAACAGCCACCAACTGACCAGACTAAATACTGCAATAATCACCGCGGCGTAGGCGATGTTAAAGGTTGCGCCAAATCGGCCACTTTTGCGACGTACCAGGTACTGTTGAGGTTGACCATAAAAAATTGCCTCGATACGATCGACGAGCGCACTGGTATTGGCATAACCAGGCAATACCAACGTCAGCCGCAGCAGTATCATATAGACTGGCGGGAACAGCAAATTAATCAATAATGGCAGCCAAAGCAACTGGCCGTACACGGCGTAATCGTAGGGCACTTCAATTGCCAAGCCAATAATGACTTTGGTAATGACCAAAAAGATAACGCTTTTAATGATACCCCTGTTAATACGCTGGGAAATACTGTCATATTCGGTATTGGTTTGGGCTTCAAAGTTGGATAGAAACTGCGATTTTGTTCGTAGCAAACTTTCGACGTCTTCTTGCTCGTTTAACATGCGTCGAAAAACTCGTAGTGGTGCGCCACGTCGGGTGACGATTCGGAATAGTTTGTCTGTAATATCAGCGTCGAACAGAGCGTCAATCTGT
>DASSWW010000061.1:0-4545 GCA_035704495.1 Saccharimonadales bacterium (SeqCode) | reverse complement strand
CGTTCGATCGCTGCTTCGTCCAGCACATCATTTGTTGCTTCGTTATAGATATCATTCATTTGGCCCATACCGGTAATCTCGATATTTTTATGGAGGCTCACCAGCGCCGCACGGGCCGTCGCATCGGTCACGGGTAGCTGTAATAATTCGAGGGCTGCCCGATGCATACCGCTTTGAGCCGCATTAACCGCCTGCGCCTCTGCATAATGATTAAGGTCGCCGCGCATTTCTGCTTTTTCTGCCGCTGTCGCAATCAGCCGATGTGCCGATGGCCCACCACGACGTGTTGTCGAACGGTCGGCAATATCATCAAGTACTAATAAATATGCCTGCACCAGTTCCAATACGCGCGCCGCACCAAGCGCCACTGCCGCATCGGTCCCGCCATGCGCGTAATAACTTTGCATCGCCAAAATGCCACGTAGTCGTTTGCCACCGCGCAGGACTATCTGACAATAACCGTCAATCGCGTCGGTTGCACCGTGGTCATAGGTAAGTCGCCACTGGCTGATAAATCGTTCTAAATCTTGGTTAATTGCCTGTTGTGCCCGTTCGATATCCGCCAAGCCAGTGTCGTATATCTTCATCTAAAACTATCCCCTGAGTGCCTGTGTGACCCGCTCGGCAGTCGATAATTCAGACGAAATCCCTTCAAGCGCATGCGTCGCATCATTCAAGTTATAGCCGAGTGCCATCAACGCTTCCAGCGCCTCGTCGTTATGCGCCAGCTGCTGCGAGGTTCCCAATTCATTCACATTCGTACGAATCGCAAGTCCAACTTTATCGGTCAAATCAACAATTACCCGTTCAGCAATTCGCTTACCAACGCCACTGGCTTTGGTGATAAAAGCAGCATCACCACTGGCTATGGCGTTACGCACCGTTTCACTTTCGCCTAATGACAAAATCGCCAGGGCGGCCTTTGGTCCGACCCCTTGAACAGTAATCAGCATTTCAAATAATTTTTTGGCCGCCAGGCTGGTAAAACCAAACAGTTCCTGCGATTGTTCGCGGATATGATGATAGGTGTAAAACTTCATCGGCTCATTCAATAGCGACTTTTCATAGTCACCCAAGGCCACCGCAACTTCATACCCGACCCCATGGACATCAACAATAACTGATGAATTAAATTTTTCGGCAACAATTCCAGAAACGTGTGCAATCATACTTCTATTATGACATACCTAATAGCGATTCGGTTATTGATCCGTTGGGCGGCGACCTTGTGTTTCTATTGGATTCTCAGGATCGATTGGCTGTTCTTCACCGTCACCTCCACCGGAATCACCATTGCCATTGCCGTTGCCAGTCCCATCTCCATTTCCGTTCTCATTGCCCGGATCAGTCTCTTCTGGAAGTGGTTCTTCGATAACTTCCTCATCAGTCGGCTCTTCATCCTTTTCTGGTTTCTTTTCTTTTTCTTCCTCTTTTGGTGGTTCTTTTGGTGAACACGTTTTTGTCGGCAGAGCAGACGCCAAGAAATATTCATTGTACGTCCCAATACCAGCACTACTTGCCAAAGCACCAGTTCCAAAACAGACTGGCCGTTGGATGACGCCTGACGGAACGCTAAATGCCACATTCGGCTGATCAGCCAGTATCTGCGCCATCGCACTCACCCAAATTGGCCCGGCCATACTTGACCCACCATTTTGCATGACGGTATTGTCGTTATTACCCACCCAGACACCAATTGCCAACTGCGGTGTGTATCCGATGGTCCAGGCGTCACGGTTACTGTCGGTGGTTCCTGTTTTCACTGCCGCAGTATGTCCCGGTACTGTTAATGACGAACCAAATATCGGTGCCCGCGCGTTAGTATCTGACAGAATATCCGATATTAAATATGAACCCTGTGGCGATTGCACTGGCTGATTGACTTCTCGGGAAGTAAAAATCACTGAATCGTACTTGTTATTAATCTGTTTGACTGTCGTCGTATTATACTGGGTTCCTTGATTTGCAAATGCTGCGTAGGCATTGGACATCTCTAGCAGCGAAGCCTCGGCAGAACCAAGCGCTAACGACAAACCGTAATCCTTGTCCTCTTCCAAACTAATACCCATCTTTTGCGCTGCTTCAATAGCGTTATCGATACCTAATTGTTGCATGACTTTGACGGCTGGAATATTCAGCGACCGACTGAGCGCATTACGAACTGATATATCACCCCTAAAGGATCGGTCAGCGTTCAATGGTTTGTAACCGTTGAAATCAGTTGGCACGTCTTCTAATATAGTTGCCGGGGTAATAACCCCCTCGGCTAGCGCTTCGGCGTAGTATATCGGCTTAAAGCTAGAACCTGGCTGGCGGGCTGTTGTTGCCATGTTTACTTTACCCCAGTCAGGATTGCTCCAATCAGCGCTACCGACAAGCGCACGTATTTCACCGGTCGTGGGATCGATAGCGACGGCGCTGGCGTTTGAACCACCATTTAATTGGATATGCATCATATTATTAGCGACGCTATCGGCGAGTTTTTGCTGCATTTCCATATCTAACGTCGTACGCACCTGATATCCCGAACGAGCAACTCGCTCCTCGCCGTACTTTTCATCAAGTTCTTTTAGCACCATCTGCGAGAAATGCGGTGCCAGATTATCAGCTGGATCGTCTTGAGGCGCATAGGCGAGTTCTTCGGCAATGGCCGCTTGTTTGTCAGCCTTTGTAATAACACCGTTATCCACCATACGGCTCAGCACGGTGTTTTGCCGCTCCTTGGCATATTCCATGCTACCGCTAATTGGCGAATACGCACTTGGTGCTGGCAAAACGCCGACCAGCATACTACTTTCAGCCAATGTCAGGTCCTTGGGTGCTTTGTTGAAATAAGCCTCAGCTGCATCTTCAATACCAAAGGCATTTTCACCAAAATAAACCGAGTTGAGGTACATCTCTAAAATTTCATCTTTGGTGTATTGCTGCTCGATTGCAATCGAAACTGCTAATTCCTGATATTTACGCAAAAATGTTTGGTTTGCCGACAGCAAGGTGTTCTTTGCCAGCTGCTGCGTTAACGTTGAACCACCGTAACCGGTGATGTCCTGTGACATAATATTGGCGTAAAGCGCCTTGGCAATACTCAGGATTGAAAAGCCAGAATGCTCGTAAAAGTTCTTGTCCTCCGACGCAAGTAACGCCTGCTTGGTCGATTCGGCAATCTGATCAAGCGGGACAATCTGCCGATGCTCAGCCCGGCCGGTACTATAAAATACCTTGTCGTTTCGATCCATCAATACAATGCCGGTATTGTTCCGGTTCATCAAACGTTCTTTATCTGATATATCGTTTGCGTAATACAGATAGGTAATTAACGGAGTTAAAATCAAAAATGCCAGGATTGGTGCCGCAATAAGAATAATTTTCTGACGACGTGTCAGATTACTAAACCAACGCCAGCGACGTTTCGTATGGCGTTTTACTTTGTCTACAGCGGACAGCTTTTTTGTGTATTTTCCTTGACGGATCATAATTACCTATCACTTCATAATGGCGTACCGATAAATATAAATGTGGCGCACCTTGTACTACCCATTATCTCACAATTCGTTAGTTTACAGAAAATTACTGAGTATCAGTTGAATCAATGTGCCCGCGTAACAAAAGCACACATAATTGCCGCCGCCAAAGCATCGGCACAATCATCTGGTTTTGGCACTTCTTTTAAGCCTAGCTGGATACGCACCATTTCTTGGACCTGTTTTTTATCGGCTTTTCCGTACCCTGTTAATGACTGTTTAATTTGTAGTGGCGTGTACTCTTCAATTTGTAATTTTGCCTGTTTTCCTGTTAGCATCGCCACCCCTCGGGCATGCGAGACGCTCATAGCGGTTGTGACGTTTTGTGCAAAAAAAAGCTGCTCAATTGCCATCATCTGCGGCTTGGTTTCGGCAATAATATTCGTTAGTTCCAGATAAATCTCTTCTAAACGATCGGCGAGCGGCGTATGGGCTGGCGTCGTAATAACACCCGCCGTGACTAATTTGGTTTTGCCAGCATGCGCATCAATCACGCCAAATCCTAAAATGCCCGTACCAGGGTCGATACCAATGATTCTCATGTCAGATGGTTACCTAGACCTGATGATGATAGATGCAATCTCATGACTTTAGTATACGTTATTTAGTCGAAGTAAAAAATTCTGCCACCTTGCGCAAAGCGGTTGCTGCCTCGCGGCGCCATTCCCAAGCACCGTACCCAATCGCTAACGCCCCGACACCACCTAGTGTCCACCAGCCAACAAACGCTTTGCCCGATTCGACAACTGGTTCGACAGCAAAAGCCGCTTCTGGGACGCTGGTGGCGACAATTTTTCGGCAGCGGTTGGTTTCGGCGCTACGATACTGATTGTCATTACATGGTTTCAGCGTACTTGCTGCTGTTGCCACATTACGGCAGCGGTTGGTTTCGGCACTGCGGTATTGATTAGCTTTACATGGCTTTAACGATCCACTTGTGCTGATTGTGTTGCGACAGCGATTGGTTTCGGGGTGACGATATTGCCCAATCTTGCATGCCGTCAAACCGTTCTGTTTCGTCACT
>DASSWW010000058.1:0-25159 GCA_035704495.1 Saccharimonadales bacterium (SeqCode) | reverse complement strand
AGTTTAACAACTAATGCGCTGTGAACGACGGCCAGCATAATTCCGAAAAAGATAAAAGATAAAAGATAATACCATTTCTCGCGGTAAAAGCTGGTTTCACCAAAGGCAGTGTAGTGTACAGCCACCTGTAAGTCGCTTGGACGAAGCGAAAACCCGACATACAGACAATAAATCACACAGGCAATAACAAACACAGCCAATAGCACCGTCATGGTGCGATCAGCGAGGATAAGTTTGAGAGAAGTAATAAGATTTGTTTTCATAATCATTTATTGCGTGTATGGCAGCACAGAATGCTGTATTCTACTGAGTGGCACTATCCACCTGGAGCCGCTGTCCGGATTTGAACCGGAGACCTACGCTTTACGAAAGC
Source organism: Saccharimonadales bacterium (SeqCode) (assembly GCA_035704495.1). Classification (GTDB taxonomy): domain Bacteria; phylum Patescibacteriota; class Saccharimonadia; order Saccharimonadales; family Saccharimonadaceae; genus UBA6022. The sequence goes on along the minus strand of DASSWW010000058.1, from coordinate 24,786 downwards.
GCCGCTCTACCAGCTGAGCTACAGCGGCACAGTAGCATCCTAGTTATTATAGCATTTGCACTAGGCAAAACAAAAGCCATCTATCTGTTGCGCCAGGGGCCAAAAACTGCTATTATGTTGTAAGTCGAAAGACCTTGTGGACTCGTAGTGAAGGGGTTATCACGCCTCCCTGTCACGGAGGAGATCGCCGGTTCAAATCCGGTCGAGTCCGCCAAGAAAATAGCTCACCAGATGGTGAGCTATTTTCTTGGTCCGGACCTCGATCCGGATTCGAACCGGCTAGCCCGAAGGGCGCCGGGCCGTGCAGTGCAGCGAAATTCTGCGAAAGTTTACTTTCAGTAGAATGAGCAAACGAAAAAGCGAGCTTGCGAGCGATAATCCGGTCGAGTTTGCTCATAAGTAGCCCTCTCTAGCGATGTTTTCCTTATCGGGCGTTGCAATAGACTCTTTTCTGCTATTATAATGCTTATGGCAACTAAAAAAATCGACTACTCCCACCTTGATATAAAAATCATCACGTTTTTTAAACGCATCTTTATTCCAACCGCGCGCATTTCTATCTTTTTAATCTTTTTTTGGTTTGGTTTTATCAAATTGCTCGGGATCAGCCCCGCCAGCCCGCTGGCCGAAGCGTTAACTGCCAAAACAATTGGATTGCAGCATTTTGATACGCTTTTTATTCTGCTATCAGTTGTTGAGTGTATTATTGGAATTTTATTTTTGTTCCCTAAAATAACGCGTGTAGTTATTCCCTTACTTTTGTTCCACATGATACTCGTGTGTTCACCGCTCGCCCTATTGCCAGGGTTAGTGTGGCAACAACCATTTGTTCCAACGCTTGAGGGGCAATACATCATCAAAAATGCCGTGGTCGTGGCCCTAGCTATCGGTGTTGCTGCCTCGGCACAACCGTTAGCCACTACAAAAAAGCGATCCGCCTAGTTAAACACCAGACGAATCGCCGACAAAATCCCTAATAGACTATTTCGTTTCGTAGCGCGACTGAACCATATCCCAATTGACTACATTCCACCAGGCTTTGACATAATCATCACGCTTATTCTTGTAATCAAGATAATAGGCATGTTCCCATACATCCAGGCCAAGTAGCGGGGCTTCTAGGCCTTCCATAATTGGCGTGTCTTGGTTGGCAGTAGTAATAATTTTTAAATCAGGCTGCAGCCATACCCAGCCACTACCAAAAACACCAAGTGACTTTGCGGTGAATTCATCTACAAAAGCCTGGAAACTACCATATTGATCAACAATCCGGCGAGCTAGCTCTCCAGCTGGTTCACCACCACCCTGTGGTGACATCCACTGCCAGAATAAACTATGGTTATAGTGACCACCACCATGGTTACGTATAGCCGTCTGTACCGATTCTGGCAAGCTAGACAAATCAGATAACAAGTTATCGATTGTACGCTCGCGTAGGGCTGGTGCGTTGTCAAGAGCTGCATTTAGTTTATCGACATAGGCTTGGTGATGTTTGTCGTGATGCAGCTGCATAATTTCGGGACTAATATATTTGCCTAATTGATCATATCCATAGGGTAATGCTGGTACTGTATACATAAACTGCCTCCTTCTTGGTTACTTTTTTACGGTCGCTTCTTCGGGAATATTAATATATTCGTGAATTTTATTTTCTTTTTTAAGTGTCGCCAGGCGGTCATTAAATTCAGTGAGCGGAATGCGAATATAGGCATAGCTTACTTGTGTAGGTGTTTTGTCTAACAGCTTTACGAAGTAGTAACCATCGCCAGCTGTCGTACGTATTGGAGACGACACCTGTCCTTTTTCTAAAGTGACAGCCGTCGTGGTAAGTCCCCCGTCTTGATTACTTAGCGGGACAAGTCCAGAAACCGCAGAAGTTACCTTAGCCTCACCCGTACCGCCGAGCTTTTTAGCGAGCGCATCAAAATCAATATCTTTATCCGCTTGTAATAATTCGGTTGCCTTTTCTTGTTGCTGTTTTGCCTGTGTATCTATCTGGTACGACACTTCTTGAAGCAGTAAGGTACTGCGAATATCCTGGCGATATTCTGCTGGCGACCAGCCGAGGATACTCAGCGCGGACGCATCATAAGTTTCCTGCGAAATGCGGCCAGTCGAGGTGTTACGCGCTGCGTCGGTCACCTGATCGATTTGTTCCGACGTCACCGAAATATCTAATTCACGGGCTAACTTAGCGGCGTAGGTGTTTGCAATCGCAATATCCATCGATTTTCTTTTGATGTGATTGTTTTGCCGTTCACCTTCTTTGCTATTCAGGTTTACCTGTTCACTTTGCTGCAAATAATGGGCCGAGCTGTTGTAGTACATTAAATAATCGCCGTATTTGACCGATTCATCAGCAACGGTCGCTACTGGGAGCGGCAACACACGTGTCACGCGGTAAAAAAAGGTACTCGTATTTTGGACTGGGTACAGTTGCCACCACCCAACCAAGATGATGAGTAAAAATGCCACGACTGTAATGATAATCGTCGTCACTACTAAACGGTGGCGTGCATACTGCATCGGGTATTTAAAACGGCGGCCGCCAGCAAGAATCCGCTCGCGATGTTCGGCGACGGTTTCGTTCGTAATACGTGATGGTATTGTTTCTTTCGTCGTTTGACGCTTTTTAAACAGTGGTTTCTTCATAATCTCCTTGTTGTTGGTCGGCTAGTGTTGCCGAGACGGCATCTTGTAGCTTGTTATAGATTTGATCAGGATGGCCGACGTTATGAATCACCAGATCTCCCACAAATGTCTGAATAACAATCGTTCCAAAATCAAACATTTCGCCACTAAACCCAGGTATATTATAGCTTATGTTTTGAATCTTTGATAGACGCAGCTCGACCACGTCCTTACCAAAAAAGCCACGTTGCGTAATTTGTCGAATCCGCTGATCAGTCACGATATAAATCGTAAAATACCACATTAAATAGTGGTACGAAAACAGGACAAGTCCTAGCAGCAGCCCACCAATCGGTAGGAGAAAAAGTGCAAGGTTGGTCTGCCAAATAAGTGGTGGGATAGCTGAAATAGCGAATGGAATCAGCAACAAATAAAAACCTTTTCGCATAGCAATGATATGGCGCCTAAATACAAAAAGTAGTTCTTCGCCGTCGCGCTGGCCATCAAAATCTAACTGTTGGTCTGTTTGTTTGTTTTTCTTAGACATATGTTTATTATACTACACCGGTCGTTGTTCGTAGTATTGGCAAGCGAAACGCTGACTATTATTTCTATGGTACCCCGGGCAGGACTCGAACCTGCAACCATATCCTTAGGACGGATCTACTCTATCCAGTTGAGCTACCGAGGCGTGATAGTTTTAGGAGGGGCTTACCCCTCCGTTTCATTTTTGGAGTAAATCCAAAAATTTACTCCTCCCCCTAAAGTCGGTGCCGAGGCACCGATGTTTTCGAGGGCTTATTTATAGAATATAGCATTTGGCTATTAGAAGATAGTAAACGACGGCCGTACGACCGTCGTTTACTAATACTACACTAATATTCTAACCTAACGGGTAAATTTCTCGTGAAGCGCCTGATATTCATACAGCTCACTGTCGGCAAACCAATGGTCAATCTCTTTTTCGGCTTCTTCGGGATCACCGCTAGCGTGAATCAAGTTTGGAATACCCTTGTCGGCATCGTCAGCGTACCCAAAACTCATGTGCGAAAAGTCACCGCGAATTGTGCCAGGGGTGGCTGATTTTGGCTCGGTCGGACCAACTAGTTTGCGAACCAATGCCACCGCTTCAATCCCCTCAAACACCATCGCAATCACCGGGCCCTGCACCATCATATCAAGCGTCACACCAAAGGCGTGCTCGCCGCGGCGTGTCACCATTTTGCCAATTTCTTCGTAGTGTTTATAATAGTGCGCTTTATCTGGCGCAATCATCTTTGTGGCCACGATTTTTAGTCCGACGCGCTCAAAGCGAGTCAGTATTTCACCAACCAAACCGCGCTGCACAGTATCTGGCTTAAAGACGACTAATGTTTTTTGCACCGAACTTGTTGAACTCATAATTTCTCCTTTTTATAACTTCATTACTCATCATTATACCCATAGCAGTCAATCTAGGCTATGCTAGGATTATGTACGTATCAGAATTACTGCTGGACTATATCGAACACCTAGAAGTCGAGGGTGGGCGTTCGGCTAAAACTGCCGAGAATTATAAGCTGTATCTGGAACGGTTCGTTGAGTTTAGTAATGATGTCACCGTTGATAAAATAACATCGGAAATTGTTCGGAAGTACAGGTTATGGCTCAATCGTTATAAAAATTACAATGAGGGTGAATTGGCCACCATTACCCAAGGCTACCACTTGATTGCCCTGCGTGGATTTTTAACCTACTTATCAAAACGAGATATCGCTAGCCTAAGTCCAGAAAAAATCGAGTTGCCAAAGATAAATCGCAAACAAGTCACATTTTTACATTATGATGAGGTCGCTCGTCTGCTTGACACCATCCCCTCCGACAGTGATGTTGGGCTGCGTGACCGAGCTATTATTGAATTATTATTTTCTAGTGGGCTGCGTGTTTCGGAATTAGTGAATTTGAACCGCGACCACATTAATACCAAACGCCGCGAGTTTATGGTTCGTGGTAAAGGCCAAAAAGACAGACCGGTTTTTATTGGCGAGGCTGCCGCTATCCGGGTTAACGATTACCTAGCAGCGCGGTTTGACAATCTACCACCCCTATTCCTCAGTTATAGTCGTAATAATGTCAGCACGACTAGTGGTGACTACCGCCGTTTAAGCGCCCGCAGCATCCAGCGGATTATTACTAAATACGCCCGACTTGCTGGCATTACAAAACACGTCAGTCCTCACACGATGCGTCACAGCTATGCAACCGATTTACTGATGAACGGCGCTGACCTGCGTAGCGTCCAAGTGATGCTGGGGCACAGTAACATCAGCACCACACAAGTCTACACGCATGTCACGGATGAGCATTTACGCGAAGTCTATGAAAAATTCCACAGCGATACTGAATAATATCGCTGTTACGGTGTACAAGTGGTACTATCTTGGTAGTCAGCGGGATCGGCGGTGATAATAAAGTTTTTACATAAATCACCCTCTAAATCGATGGCCGCTTCTGGGTAAGTAAAGTCGCTTTTTAATTCGATACGGCTTTTGACGCGGCGAAACATATCATTCGCCCGTCCTGTTGAGTCAACTTCGGGCTGTACCTGGTCAAACAGTACTGGTGTGCTGCCATTTAAAAGTTCGATTTTATAATGAGCAGTATTGTACAAAGCACCTAATCGTAAATAGGCACCGCGATTAGCGGTATCGCCGTCAATCGGGTTCGGCAACGCTAGCGTAACCGTACAGGCATACTCACGCACACTAAAGCTCGATACGCAGTCGGCTTGTTGTGGCGCGCCTGGCGAACTACGCCGTGCATCCAATGCAAAGCTCATATCCGAAGCTCCGGTTTCAGATGGATAGAGGAATAGTGTATTGGCATTGCTGGTATTGCCCGCTTGATTATCGTCAAAATCAGCGAGGGTAAAGCTGCTACCTGTTTGCATAAACTGTGCTCGCAACAATGCAGGATTATCGAGACCCCACTGACTACCGACTCGCGGTAATGAAACCGATGGGCCACTACCTGGAAAACCAATTGCCAAACTGCTCGTAGCGTCGGCAATGTCTGCCCGCGTAAACCAACTGATTTGAATACGATTAAACTCACCGACACCTTCAAGCGGAATAATATTTGACTGATTCATTTCGAGTTGCCCCTTGTAATCAACCGTCTGTGCATCGATGATTATGCAGGTATAAGCTTGCTGCAGCGCCTCGTCAGCTTCATCTTGCTGAATCAAGGTTTCGGTATTGGGATCACCAAATACCGTCGCGACGGTATTACAGTCACCAGAATCAATTGCGCTCAGCACTTCACTACAATTGACCGATGATGGTGCTGCATTACTGCGACACGCTTGGCCAAGCAGCAGCAACCGTTTCGCATCCTCGACACCAGACTGCGCCGAATCGTAGGCACTTTGGGACAGATCGTTAGCGGTGGCTTGTTGTTGATCTTTTATCATCAGCTGTACAAAACTAAGTGTAATAATCATCATCAGCAAAGTTGCAAAAACAACGACAAAAAGCGCAACTGCTCCTGATTGATACTGCTGTTGTGTTTTTCGCTTCATCTACTTATCGCTCCCTGCTTGGTTGCCTGCTCGGGCAATAATATCAAATTGATTAACCGCACAATAGTTTTCTTGGCCAACACCATCAACTGGCGGTCGGCACGAGGTATCATTTGTCGTTAACTGTTCGCCATCGTTCGTACCAATCACCAGTGTGATAGCGTACAGGGCTTGACCAGTGACTGGATCACTGGCTCCTTTGGCGATAGTAAACTGATGCGCTACCAGATTTCGATCACCGCTAGTGAGCATCTCCGAGGCATCTGCCCGCGCGACAGCCAACGTTGGATCGGCACACAATGCACCGCTTGGATCAGCTACCTTCGCAAATCGTACAGGAGTACTGTTGTCGTACTCGTTAAAGATAGCTGGTGCGCCAACTTCATCCGCCAATGATTCCCCATAATTCCACACATAGGTATAACGTCCCAAGCAAAGCCTACCACCACCGTCACGCACCACGTACTTTGAGTCGGCTGTTTCGGGGGCGTCATCAACTTTTGGCGTCACGTCAAAAGGGATAGTCGAGGCAATACTACGTCGTAAATCATCAGATACTGCCCTACCCGCCTGATTCACTTCACGCAAGGTGATACCTTTGTTGTAAATGTTACTTATCTGTATTGTCGTCATCGCAATCGCCATCAACAACATGGCAATAAAGCTCATCGCCAACATTAATTCAATAAGGGTAAACCCTACTTTATTATCGTGGTTCATATAACCTCACAATCGTTCCTAATGTGACAGGCGCTGAACTTCCTGCCCCGCTCCAACATGATCGAATATGAAAATCGACAAAACCGGTACCATTTGTATTCGATGATGATGGTATAGCCTCTACCCATATACCGTAGGCCTGATTAATACTAGAATCATCGTTGTAAATAATTTGTGCAAAAGGTGGCAAGGACGCGCCAGCAAGCGGCGACGACTGTGGGACCGAATCCCAGACCGTCGCGGTGCGAGCATTCAGGATAAAAGGTCGCTCGCCTGGTACTGTTTCGGGGCAAAGAGTATCATTTGTTTGTCCAAACTGTGACGCCGAATCTGCGCCCTTGCCAGTGGTTTTACTAGTCATCGCCAACCATTCGGCAGCGGTACCCGTTGGGGTTGGCCCACCTTTTTGATAGGCCGCAACGTATGCCTGATGGATATAGCGAATGGCTTCGGCCTGTGCATCCATCTGAGCGCGAACTAGTGTAATCTCTAATGATCGCTGCGCAGTCGCTATTCCCTGATTCATAATCGTCAAACTACCCACCGCAACCAACGCAAAAATAGCAAAAGCAAACATCACTTCGATGAGCGTATCTCCTTGATTAGTGCGGACACGACGGACTAAGCGCATACGTTTGTATCCTCGGGGGGAATTTGGATTGCCCCCTGGTTAGTCGCAAATGGGCTGATTTGCACTGCCATACGATTACCGACAAACGATCCAGCCGTCGCGTTAACACAAAGGTTATGTGTTTGATTGCTGTTTGCGATTGTCACAAGACTCATCAGGTCAGCTGTCACTCCTTCGGCAGCATAAGCCATCACCGAACCGCTTAACGGAGAGCGTAATATAAGCATCGAAAACGGCATTGGCTCGGTCGTTCCTGATTGAACAATATTTGCCCCCCAGGCAACCTCGGCTGTTTCTTGGTTGATTGTTGATAGGCCAAGTTCGTAGTTCGTTTGAATCTCTGCTATATCACTGGCTTCGGTGGGCGCATCGCTGGTCCGATAACCAACAACATCTGATGCAGTGAGTTTTTCGCCGGCAGTATCAACCGTAATGAATCGGCCTAATAACATACAGTCACTGGTGCCACGGTCCTGCGGCGTGACTGTGGCTGGTGGTCGCACCACCGTCGCATTGGCGCACGCCTCTGCCCCACTACGGTCGTTCCTGACATTTGTCACTTCACTATACTGCTGTTGAATAAATGATTTAAGCGAACTAACACTGTCTCGATAGCGCTGTTGATTAATCGCGATACCAGACCCAGCTAAAACAGCGATCGTCAATGCACCTGCCACCCCTAGAAAAAGCATCGTCTCAATAATCGTAAAACCGTTTTTTGTGTTCGTGGCCATGTGGGCTCATTATACCATAAGTAGTATGTAGCGATAAGTTCTTTGCGGGCGCTAGACCAACAGCGTAAAGTACCAATCAACAATCATTGGACCCCCGAGCATTGCCAGCACGCATCCCATAATCAGTAGTGGACCAAATGGCACCCGTGTCGCCCGGGTCACTTTGCCAGCAAGCATGCCAGGAATAACAATCAGCGAACCAAATAAGTTAGCGGCAAACAGCGCAATAAACGCCAGTTGCCAGTTGCCTAGTAGTAACGCCAAAGCAAGGCCTAGTTTGACATCACCAAAGCCAATCCACTGGCCCTTTGAAATAACCCACAATAAAAGATACAAGCCACTAAGGATAGCGATTGATAATATCAGACTAATCAGCGCCGCACCAATCTGTGGCGCTGTCATTAATTCTATAATAGCCACCATTGCGGCCACCGCGATCAAGGGAAACATTGCTTGATTGGGCAGCAAAAACCACTTTAAATCATAGGCAAACAGAATTGTTAGCATAACTCCAGCAATCAGCCATAACAAGAATTGAATCACTAGCAGACTGCCATCAAGCGCGACAGGCCATAACAAATATGACCCAACAAAGAACGCCGCCAGGCCTAGCTCCATCAACGGCTCAAACCAACCAATTTTTTTATGACAGTAACGACATTTGCCTTTTAGCCCTAGCCAGCTAGCAAGCGGTAACAGGTCATACCACGCTAATTGGTGACCACAGTGCAAACAACGTGACCGGTCGGCTTTGGTGGTAGTTGTCGTCAGTGGCAAAAGTCGTTTATACTCCGCCTTGTCGACGGGTTCGCCATCCTTTTTATCTTCGACGAGTTGCCGAGCACGTAGGCGCCAGACAGTTGCCCCAGCAAAACTGCCTAACATCAGACCAAGCACCGCTAATATAGTGTACATAAGTAAATCTTCCATAAGCACCATCATACCTTAAAAGCCGTCCAAAAGGAAAACCCCGATGCTGCCATCGAGGTTTTCGTCGTGCGTAACGCTACACTAGTTACTAACGCAGGAAACACCACCACCTTCCAATTTGTACTGGAAAGCAACTTTTGAAGGCCCAGCATTTACAATTCCTTCACCATCACAAACCCGGCTAGGAGTGTAAATAATTCGTCCAGAAGTAAATTCTGACGGAACAGTCCCTGTTCGGAACTCGTAATCCGTACCGTCAGGGTCGGTAAATGTATCACCACCTACCTCAAGGTAGTTAGCGGCGAAATCATCGTAATTAGTCGGTAAGCGATTACGATTGTTCGACTGATAGTTCTGCAATGCCGTCTGGGCACGCGCAAGGTCATTTTTACGCTGTGTATCGCGTTGGCTGCGCTGCAAAGCAGGCAGAGCGATAAACACCATCAAGAAGATCAATGCCGCGATTGCGAGCACCAATACAACTTCGATAATCGTAAAGCCCTTTTCGTTGTTTTTTTGTTGTCCGTTCATGAAATTTTTTCCACCTTTCTATGAACAAGGTTTGTCTTCTAATACGCGTTAAAACGCTTAAGCTTATAATACGCCACTCATTGCGCGTTGTCTACACATTAATACTATTTACTAGGCTATAGATTGGCAACAAGATAGCACCGACCATACCACCAGCTACCACCGCCAGTACAACCATCAGAACCGGCTCGATAGCCGTCGATATATTCTTGATTTCTTCATCAAGTTCGTCTTCGTACACCTGGGCGGTTTTGCCCATCATTTCGTCGATTTTACCCGATTGTTCACCAATTTTAATCATCTGCGGTACGAGTGGCAAAATATAATCTTCGGTCTGCAAAGACGCTGAAAGCGCTTTACCGCCTTTTACTTTTTCGGCGGCGCGGTCGATACTAAGGCTAATCACACTATTATTCACCGCTTCGCTGGTAATATGCAACATGTCCAACATCGCGACGCCAGTCGCCAAAAGCGTCTGGCCGGTGCGTGCCAATCGAGCCATATATAATTTTCGGAACATCGTCCCAAATAGCGGCACATTCAATTTAAACGTATCGATAAATTTGATACCATTATCAGTTTTGAGGTACTGCAACAAAAAGTAGATGCCAGCAGTGGTCACCACAATCACCAGCCACCAAAAATTAATCATAAAATCAGCGGTCGAAACCATTGCCTGGGTCAAAAATGGCAATGATTTATTGAGGTCTTCGTACAATTTTTCAACCTGAGGAACGACCGTAAAGAACATAAAGCCCATCACACCAAAAATAACTACCAAAACGATGATTGGATAGGTTAAGGCACCTTTAATTTTACTCATCGTAGCCGCGTCTTTTTCCTGTTGCGCTGCTACCCGGCGCAACGATTCATCAAGCGTTCCCGACGCCTCGCCAGCGGCAATCAATGCCAAAAACACCTTGTCAAAGACTTCGGGATGCTTTGAAAACGAATCAGTTAATGACTTACCGCCTTCGATCGAGGCAACAATATCTTCGACAACCCCCTGCAGACGCTTGTTGTCGGTCTGTTCTAATACGGTATGTAGGCTCTGTGATAGTGGCAACCCCGCCCCAATCAGGGTGGCAAGCTGGCGCGTAAAGACAATTTTGTCTTTTGTGGTAATGCGACCTGTTAGGCGGCCGAGAAAACTACCGCCTTCGTCCACCTCACTAATATCAAGTGGCGTAAAACCCTGCGCGATAAGTAGTTTGGCGGCAGCATTTTCGGACTCGGCCTGAACGGTTGCTTTAACCATTTTGTTGGTCGAGTTGTCTTTTGCTTGGTAGTCAAACTTTCTCATCGTATTAGCCTCTCATCAACCGATCAAACTCGGTCACGTCAACAGCAAAGTTGCGGGCCTCGTCATAGGTCACCGTACCACTTTGAATCAAGTTAACAAGCGTACGGTCCATTGTTTGCATACCTTGGTCCGCTCCGGTTTGAATAACGGCATCGAGTTGGTGTGACTTGCCTTCACGAATGATATTGCGAACTGCTGAGTTCGCCACAAGCACCTCGGCGGCAACCACACGGCCACCACCAATTGCTGGCACCAATCGCTGCGAACAAATGGCCATCAAGATGTTTGAAAGCTGGGCACGAATTTGTGGCTGCTGATGGGGTGGAAAAACATCGATCATACGATCAATAGACTGTGCGGCGCTGTTGGTGTGAAGTGTGGCAAAGACCAAATGACCTGTTTCGGCAATCGTGATAGCGGCTGAAATGGTTTCTAGGTCGCGCATCTCGCCAATCAGTACAACGTCAGGGTCTTGACGCAAACTAGAACGCAGAGCAGCCGAGAATGAGTAGGTGTCATAGTGCACTTCGCGTTGCACAATAACCGATTTTTTTGATTTGTGCGTAAACTCGATTGGATCCTCGATAGTAATAATATGATCAGATCGTTCGGTGTTGATTTTATCAACCAAGGCCGCCAGTGTGGTGGATTTACCTGAACCGGTTGGTCCCGTCACTAGCACTAACCCGCGCGGATAGTCAGCAAAGCCCATCACCACCTGTGGCATGCCTAGTTCGGTGACAGTTTTAATTTCGTTGGGAATTAAACGTAGGGCCGCAGCCAAATTACCGCGTTCATGAAAGGCATTAACACGAAAACGACCGAGTGTTCCAAAGGCAAAGCTAAAGTCAAATTCCTTATCCTTCATTAAAATTTGCTGCTGGTCTTGGTCGAGAATCGCAAATACCAGCGCTTCAACTGCTGGCTCATCAAGCGCATTATAGCCAGAAATTGGCACCAAACTACCGTCCACGCGCAACATTGGCGGCAAGCCGACCTGTAAATGAAGGTCAGAGGCACGCTTTTTAACTACTTCTTCGAGTAGTACTTCAATTCTTAGTTCTTGGTTGTTCATATGTTTTCCACCCTTCTTATGCCGTATCCGCCGCGACGCGATTTACTTCTTCGATTGTTGTTATACCTTGTAGTGCTTTCAGATAGCCATCTTGTCTCATCGTAATCATGCCCTGCTCGATTGCTTTGCGCTGAATTTCGGCGCTGGTTGCATGCGATACAATCAAGTTTTGAATTTCTTCGGTTACATCCATCACTTCGTATAACCCCGCTCGGCCGGAATAGCCGCGTGGCGTTTGCAAGGTGTCTTTTCCCTTGACTAAAGTATAAGCGCTTTGACCCGCTAGTGGCAAGTCTTTGTAGCCTAAATCTTCAGAAACTTTCGCAACATCGGCTTTGGTTTTTGGCAGTAAGTGCCCGACAGTCGCAATAATATTTTGAGTTTCAATTGGTGTCGATTGATAACTGTCTCGTTTTGGCGCGACGCGGCGCACCAAACGCTGTCCGATAATCGTATTCACCGTACTCGCAATCAGGAACGGTTCGACCTTCATGTCTAGCAGACGTGGCAAAACGCCAGCAGCTGAACTGGTGTGCAGCGTACTAAAGACCAAGTGACCGGTCAGCGCTGCCTGTACACCCAAACCGGCGGTTTCGGCGTCACGAATCTCTCCGACCATGACCACATCGGGGTCTTGACGCAAAATTGAGCGTAGGCCACTCGCAAAGGTTAATCCGACCTCAGCGTTGACCTGGATTTGATTAACCCCGTCCATTTTATACTCGACTGGGTCTTCGAGTGTCACAATATTAACAGTATCGTCCTTGATTTCTTTAATCAGTGCGTACAAACTGGTTGATTTACCCGAACCTGTTGGACCAGAGGTCAGCACCATACCATTTGGTCGCCGGACACCTTTGCGGATGGTGCGTAGGGCGCGTCCTGCGTAGCCCATTTGCTCCAAGTCAAAACTATTACCCGATTTATCAAGCAAACGAATCACGACTTGCTCACCCCATACAACGGGGCTAATCGCAATACGCAAATCGACAGCTTTATTCGCCACCTGTACGGTAAACTGGCCGTCCTGTGGAATACGATGTTCGTCAATTTTAAGACTGGAAAGAATTTTGATACGACTGACCAAGGCGGGCTCGATTGATTTTGGTAATTGCATGATTTCACGCAAAACACCATCGACACGACAGCGAATCTTGAGTGCTTTTTCAAGTGGTTCAATATGCACGTCACTGGCACGGGACTTAACAGCGTACTCTAGAATCGTGCTAAGTGCCCGACTAATTGGTGAGTCTTGGACAATTGTTTTAATATCGCCTTCACTCGCCTGCGTCGCTTCTTCTTGCGAAACAACCGCCGCGGCATCAACACTAGAAAGGTCTGTCCGATATTGATCCAATACATGGCGGACACCAGTTTCCGACGCCATAAACACTTTGATAGGACGCTGAATACGATTTGCTAAATAGTCGACTGCCTGCACATTATTGGCGTCAATCATTGCAACCGCGAGTCGGTTTTGGATTTCGGCCAGCGGCACGGCCATAAAGCGTTCGGCAATATCTTCTGGTAACAGCGACAGCACATCCTGGTCGATCAGACTATTACTGAGGTTGATATACGGCACACCGGACACTTGGGCTATGGCATGTGTCAACAATTCATCATCCACCACGCCCTGTTCGTTTAAAATAACAAGAAGTGGTTTATTAATCTTTTTGGCATCTTCTTCGGCTGATCGCAAGACATCTTCAGCAACCAAGCCCTCTTCAATTAAAAGGGCGGTTAGCTTTTCTTGCATGTCGTCAGTCAGAAGCGCCACGTGGTTCAGCTCCTACTATTGACTCTGGGGTGACGAGTCACCACCAATGATAACTTCGACCGTCGGATTGATTGCATTCGAATTAAAAACAGAAGGGTCTGGTTCGACGACCGTCGCAGTAATTGGTTCAGCCGTTTTTACTTTAACTGATTGGTTTTGGACATCCCCTAAAATACCCTTGGCGGCAAAGTAGGCCACTAATATGCTCATCGAAGCAATTAGAACAATCATCGCAATATCTGATTTTTTCATGGTTTTACCGTTATTTCTTTCAATTCAACTGTTTTCGCTGGCTCATAAAACGCCCGGCCCTCTACGGTGAGCAGCAGACGATTGCCTTGGGTTTCGATCTCGAGTGCAATGATATCAATGGCGCGAATTGATCGCTCAAGCCGTTGCAGCAAATTCTTTAGTGCACTGGCGTTATTGATATCAACACTGGTCGAAAAGCGAAAAGTAATCTCGTGAGTGCTGGCTTCGTCATCGTCAGCGTCCTCAACGTTGGCCAGATCTTGTGATTCTATGCCGATTATCGGATCGACATTCAGTGATTCTACTAATAGCGCAGGGTCGTTAAGGAACTTTTCCTGAAGCGATGAACCGAGTGCCGACGAGTTAGCATCGGCCGGTAACGCATCGAGTACCGTTTGAATCGGCTGGTCTTGGTTAGTTGTCATCGAATCCTTGAGTGCTTGATTGGTGTTCAAGACGCGCACTTGGTCTTTTAATTCCGGTACTACTTCGTTATTTTCGCGCAACGTTTTTGCCGTTTCCGATTTAACAGCGAGTACTTTTTCGTTAAATAATGCTTTTTGGAACAAAAATACCGAGCCAACAATGGCTACACCGACAACTGCTGATATCGCTGCCACCCATATAAACATCATGCGATTCGCATTGGCGATTTGCTGTCGCTTACGAATTGCTGTTTCTTGCGCTGCCATATTAATTATCCTCCTGTGGATCAGTTGCCTTTGGAGCGAACAAACTCGTTGGCACTCCCAGGAATGAATCCGTCACATTTGTTCTGTTAGGCGCAACAATCGCGGCATCTTGGACGGTTCGTGCAAATAGTTCGGCCGGATAAACAAATGTCAAGGTAAAGCGCAGCACCGAGGCGCCCGAGGCGTCATCACCGTAACTACGGTCGCTATCGGTCATGTCTGAAGCGAGTGGCATGGTGTGCTTTTCGCCATCTCGAGTAAATTGGAACGTGGTCGCATTAATTGTTTTTTTGAATACCTCCAGCGCAGGATAGCCGTTGGCGGCCTGAGCTTCAATGGTGATTGTTTTCGTTAATGAATCGAGTGATAAATTCGTAATTGCGATTGTATTTGGAGCTGGTGGATTAATTGTGGTCAAGACATCAAAAATACGAGAATCAATACTTTTATTATCGTGCATCTCTGGTAATATACTGAGTTGATTTTGGATAGTAAGTGTATTGGAAATATCCTCAACACTCGATAATTTTTTGCTTTCTGCGGCAATAGCATTATCGCTCAGAATACCCCGCGCCGTCTGCACACCAAATACCCACACCGCCAGCACTACCACGATACCTATTGCAGCAATTCCAACCAGAATCGAAAGCGATATTACACTCGTTCGAACGCGCTGCGCTTTGATGAGTTCTTGTTTGACGTCAGGAACAAGGTTAATCTCAATCATCGCTTGTTACTCCGTTGCGCCAGGCCAACTGCCGTTGCAAACTCGGTCGCAATTGCTGTCAGTTGTTGCTGATCAGATTGCTGTACTTGCACTTTTTGCCATGGATTTGCCTGAGTTGACGCTACATTCGTTTTTGCGGTTACATACTCGCCAAATTTCGGAATCACGCTCGCATAGCCAGACAATAGGATGCCACCAACAGGAGTATTTGGATATCGTGTCTGAAAAAATTTGATTGATTTTGTCAGTTCGGCAGCAAAACCCTCTAGGACGGTTTCGACGGCACGGAACACTTGGCCTTCCAGACGATCAGGCGCAAGACCAAATTTAACAATAAATTGGCGGGCTTGATCTTCTTGGACATTCAAATTTTGGACTGCTGCTTTTACAAGTGAATACAATCCCGTCGGAATAGTACGAACTAAGCGCGGCGTATCACCGTAGGTAATAACCAAATTGGTTGATAATTCACCGACGTCAATAATCAAACGCCCATCCTGAATCCCCGATGGCAGTAACGACCGAATCATCGCTATCGAATCCGGTTCAGCGGCAATCACATTCAAGCCCAACTTTTCAACAAATTCAAGTCGCTCCTCGGCGTAACTATTGGCGGTACTGGCTAGCAAAACCTCTTGTTGCTGCGGATTATGTGCTGATTGACCTAACAGCGCCCAGTCAACTTTGGCTTCGTCAATAGCCATAGGGATGTATTGATCAATTTGATATTTAATGGTGCTGCGCAATTCGGCCTCGGGCATCGTTGGGATATCAATAACAGTAGTAAATGTCTTTTGAGACGGTAGACCGATGGCAACATTTTTGGTTTTAATACCACTTTGTCCAACGGCTGTCATAATAATTTCACCTAGTCGGCGTTCTGATTCTTTTGAACTGGCGCTGGTCGTTTGCATATCGACAGGGGCATAACCGTAGTGAAGTAATGTCCAACTATCTGGACCGTTGCTTGCTAATTGCACGACGCGTACCGCGTTGGTACCGATGTCTAGTGCAAAAAAGTCGCCCACGCCTTTTAGTAATTTCATATTATCCCCCATTATACATAAGCTTAATCAACTATAGCAACCCCTTTTCGGCATATTGCCACATTAGAATCGTGGCGGCAGTTCTACCGAATACACTGTTTGTGCTTTTCCAGACTGACTCGCTCGGCCGTAAGCCCATATATAGGCATCAGGGCGGAGGTTAAATATCTCGGCTGGCCGGCCTGCATCGGCAACATTGTCAGATCCAGCGGTGCGACGCAGATGTAAATGTTGAGTAGCCACTGGCCCGTTAACAGTTAGTTGCTGATCGCAAACAGCCGTTGTCAGCGGCGCGCTTAAAGCAACGTCAGAACAGGTATTAATATGCCCATCACCCGTTGTCAGCAGCCAAGCATCAACTTGTGTCGCAGCGTTTCTGATATTGATATTCCTAGCAATAATAATTACCTGCGGAAGCTGATCGGCGTCAGTAAACGTATCCGTTCCACCAGGCCCCTGATACATAATATTGCCATTAATCGTGACAGTTCCCGACGAAACGATAATGATTGATTTACCTTTACCCGCCGACTGGCCGACATTGCTTGCGTTAATCGTAAAGTTACCTGTTGTATAAGTACCACTCTCTAGTGAACCCAAATTACTATTAATTGCGCCCGCCGACGGACTGCCAATAAACTGACTCGTTAGCGAAGGCAAATCAGCAGGAAGTGTGTACACCCCGTAACTGCCTGCGCCGCTATCATCGACATTAGCAAACGTTAATTCGTGCCAACTATCAGTAGCCGTAGTATTGGCGCTTCCCTCGTTCAATGCTGCCCCCGACGCAAAACCTTCATTCGCGCCGACCGAAAATCCGCCATATTCAACCCAACTACCAAATACGCGGTCGGCACCACCTGCATTCACCGTTGAAATACCTGTTTCGATCTGTCCTCGAGTATGAACGTCATTGCCCCATACCTGCATTTTGGGTTGTTTACTGACCGTCAGACAAACAGGGGCGCTATGTCGCCAGTTTGGACTATTATCAGAATATGGTTGAACAGATAAGGTGTAACATATTTTTGTCCCTGCTAGTGTAGCTGGATCTATGGTTTCATTATTAAGCGCTCTGACCGTAATCGATCCTGGTGGGAATGTACGTGTTCCGCTGCCTTTATCGATGCAAGCATTTTGCCCGCCATTATTATAGTGGTTGCACGGCGCGGCACCGTTTTGTTGCTGCGTGGTCGGTATCGAACCGCCAGGTGCAATCTCTATTCGTTTTAGTTGCCACTGTGCACTGCGCGACGTGGTAGTCCCAGAGGCACCACCTGTTAACGCGTTATTGATGAGTCCCCTCACTACAGGGATAGGCGCCCCAGCCACTCCCATGCCATTTGGACCAGAAACGGTTGGTGTCAAATTATAATTATACGGAACATTAATACAACGCCACGCAGTGCGAAGTGCACCAGCATTGTTATAGGACGTCTGACTAATATAGTATCGTTCACAAAAGCGCCTGCCAGCGTCGCTTGGTTGTATTGTACGAAAACTTCGCGCCCCTGCCGATTGAGTATAATAGTCCGTTTCACCCTTGCTTAGTCGTGTGTTGCCACGGCCACCCTCCCAATAACAACCGCTAAACCCAGCATTCCAGGTGTAATTTGTCGGACAACTAATCCGGCTGCCATCAATATTTTTAACAATCCTATCTCGTCCTTGTCGCAACGTCGGTGTTATGCCGCTATTAGCCCCGTTGCTATTGCGCACCCTAGAAGCAAAATAAATAACATCGCCTGGTACGGCTGTCTTGTTACTGGTTGTATACCCGCCGCCCGTCGGATTTGCAGTCGGATTATTGGAGTTAACCGATGAATACGTCGTTGCGTTGAGAGCCCATCGCGCCGTGCGGGTCAGATTAAGCGTTAAACAAGCTGATGGTGAATCAATCAATATCACACCTGGTTTATTAGTCGTTGTACGGAACGAGTTACACACTGCATGTCGCCCTGTACCCCACCCCCGAATATCAAGCCGTGCATTATAAGAAGATGTCCCCCATGTCGATCGTTGTCCCCATATTGCCGTTCCGCCATACGAAATATTGGCTGGCTGATTTGTCAGGCGTTGTCTGGTATTGCCCGTGCGTTCATACACTCTTAAATTTGTCGCCCCGTCATTGAAATTACCCCAAAATCGACAGTACGTCACATAAAAATGTATAGTAATAGGTACCGAGGTTTGGCCTTGGAGAGCACTGATGTTCGTGCCGCCGTTTCTATTTGTTATCCACATATAATCAGCGATTTTCATTTCTGGGTTTGGCCCTTGTGGACAAAAACTATTAGCAAATGCGCGCGCGTCGGCTTGCGAAGCTGCTTGCGCGGGATTATGCAAAAAGAAAATGCTGATACAGCTGCTAAATAAAATCAAACCGACGAATAAAACAACTTTTAACATTCCATGAGGCGCGTTAACAGTAGAAAGATGCATAAATCTACGACTGCTCCCGCGCAGTATTAATTATTTCTTGGTACATAGTGATCATATTTTTCTTATTTTGCTCATCTAGTGGTAACGCATTGACTGCGGCAATTGTTTTTTTCAAATATTCGATTTGTTTTGTCGTATCACCTAGCAGTCCGTATACCCGGGCGACTTCTGCTAATGTCATATAAGAACTTTGTAGTTCGTTTGCACCCAATGCCGCCTGCAGGGCTTGGTCGTGTAAATTATATTGACTAGCGAACGTACCATATTGTCTGTACAGTGCCATTTTTTGGGTCGTATCGTTGGTCGCTTCTATCTGATCTAGATATACCTGACCAGCAGCCTGGGGGTTCTCTTGATTGATTTGTTCCACGAATGCAGTTGCTAACTCTCTGTCGCCCTTAAAAGCAATGTCCTCGACTTCTGCCTGCGCCTTTTCGTGGCGGGCTTGTTGAATAGCGGCTTGTTTTTGTTGGTACTGCGTATAATACCAATAGCCGCCAGCTAACCCACCCAAAACGAGTACGCCTAATATAATAAGCACAAGCTTTTTATTGACGCGTCGGGTGCGTTTTTTCATATCATAAGCATAATACACTTGTAGGTGCAGACGCAACTATCAACCACTTTTATACACAGATATATCGTCACATCGATGACATGACCCTATATCTATATAGAAAGGTTGCCCCAGACCCCCGTGCATTAACGCACGGGGGTCTGGGGCGTCCCTAGATGTGTTACATTATTTACTCACTCGGTGGGCGCTCCCAGCCAATGCCCTCGTCGAGAGCACTGCCCTTTTCAAACGAGGTATAACCCTCGAACGATGAGTCATCGCCCTCGTTCAGGTGTTCTGCGGACGAAGAATCGCCTTCAGCAACCACTTGCCCTGCGGTTTTCATCCGATTAGCTATGACTAACGCAAATACGCCACCAATCATAAGCGCTCCAAGTAGAATTGCCAGCCACGGCGACACCATTCCTTGCGGTGCCCCGGTCTGTGCTAATTCGCTCGCCTGACGCTGGGGTGTAGCCGGACTGTTGTCATCGGGTACAGACACCACGGCGGTATCATCCGCTTTGGTGTCAGATTTCTTTGAATCATCGGGTAGCACCATGGTTTGCACCGAGCGCTTTGCCGAATCATCGTCATCCGAATCCTTTACAGCTACTGCATCCTCCTCATTATCTTTCGACTTATCAGCATCCGTCACTTTCTTGTGATCCTTGGAGTGACCCGACTTGTGATCGGTTTTATCCTTGGAATCGTGCGATCGATCCGAATGCTTTGACGAGTCGTCGCCGGCGTTATCCTTGCCCGAATGGCCCTTTGGATGATTCGACTTGTGGTCGCTTTTATCCTTGGGCTTGTCCGAACGGTCATCTTTCTCATCGGTTTTGCCGTCGTTGTTGTCGTTACCGTCGTGGTCTCCATGGGAGCCATTGTTAGTATCGTCGTCATTGTCGGCATCATCGTTGTGATGACCATCGTTATCGTGACCGGAATCATTGTTGTGATGGCCGTCCTTGTCGTCGCGATCATCATCGTCGTCAGTTTTGCCGTCGTTACCGTCGTCTCCATGGGAGCCGTCATTGGTGTTGTCGTCATCACCGTCATTGTCGCGATCATCGTCATCGTTATGATGGCCGTCGTTGTCATCCTTGTCATCGTTGTCGTCATCATCGTGGTCACCGTCGGTATCCCCGTCGTTGCCGTGATTATCTCCGTCGGAGTTATCATCGTCATTGTCGTCGTCACCGTCAGTATCGCCTGGCTCTTCCGTATCAACGGGAGGTACCGTTGGATCGACGTTGGTCACAGCACAGTTGTTGTTCAGCTGCACTTCGCCCTCGTCATCCAAATTGCGATTCTCGATCACATGCGTTTCACCGTTCAAGATATATTCAGTACCTCGCACGATGTCATTCGCATGATTGACATGCTCACTGCTCTCATATTGACGAGCGGTAAGCGTTTCAATACCGATTTCGTAGTCACCGTCAGCAACTGCGTGACAAATCTGAACGGTTGCCGAGTCGATAGTATCGGCTGGAACTGACACAAACGTACCCAGATCATATGCCCAAGGGCCGTTATAGCCCACTAACACATAACCCTCGTTCGCTGTCGCCGACACTGTTACCGTCCCTTCTGTCGCTCCCTCTGGTGAAACCGTATAGGTCACTCCTTCGGTCGTTGCAGGCACGACGCTTCCGCGCGTACCAGGTTCGGTAATAATCGTCACCGTTGGTTCTTCAACCACAGCCTCGATCAACACCGGCTCTTCAACACATGGTTCAAGCGCAATCGTTCCGTCAAACAACACGCCACTTGTTGGCACGCTGCCCGCCGGACCAGTTGTTGTCCAATACCAATGCGCATCACTGCCACAGGTTGGAACAACAAGGCTTGTTTGCATCGGAGTGGTGCCGTCAATAGTGAACGGACCTTTCGAATCAGTCACAACACCGTCTTGGGTCATAACAACCCAGACTTCATCGCTCTGATTAAACTCGCCTTGCGGTGTCAATATCGCTGTGCCGTCGGCCGTCACCGACCCGGAGGTGTAAGTTGGATCAATCCCTGGATTGGGATCGACCGGCTCTTCACCGTTCGGATTAGGAAGCGGCTGATCTGGCGGACACTGCTCTGGCAAAAACGTCCAGGTTCCTGGCTCGCTTGTCGCAAAAGCTGGAACAGTCCAAGAAGTACCACCAGGTCCGGTAATCGTAATGAACGATTCACCCGACACTGCACAAACGTAGGCGCCATCACCAATCTCCAACATTCCTTGGGCGTCAACCGCAATGGTTATCGTCGGACTGGTTGAATTGATGAACACACCGTAGCCTTCAAAGGTTGCGGTGTACTGAGCAGTTAGGCCTTCTTCAAAGCCAGAAACTGGCGTGATGGACAAATTACCATCGCCGTAAAATGTACTGGGATTGTTGCCGCCAGTGGTAATATCAACCACTGGTGGACCGACCGCAACCGTTTCATGAACGATTGGTTCGTCAGGTTCTGCAGCTGGCTGTTCGACAATATGATTGTCGGCATACGCCGGAGCAATCATCGTACTACCAACCAAAAACGCTAGTATAGCCAAAGCTATAACAAGCGGCTTGCGGATAAATCGCATCCAGTTGAGCGTCAACTCAACCACCTTCTTTCAAATTGTGTAACACAAATAGGTTATGTAATCACAGGTAAAAAATCACCTGGACAATGTGGACAAAAACCATCGACACATATGTACTTATCATAGCATTTTTACACCAATCTGTAAACTGATTCTCCCCTGTAGACAAAATTCTGTTAAAATGAATTATATGAGTTCACTTTCTATCGCCATCGTCGGCCTGCCTAATGTCGGCAAATCAACCTTATTTAATGCATTAACGAATAATGATATTCTAGCGGCGAATTATCCGTTTGCGACCATCGAGCCAAACACTGGTATTGTGCCGGTGCCTGATGATCGGTTGCAAAAGCTGGCAGATTTGTATGGATCAAATAAAATTTTGCCCGCTACGGTGACATTTGTCGATATTGCTGGTCTGGTAGCTGGTGCCAGCAAAGGCGAAGGTTTGGGTAATAAATTTTTAGCCAATATTCGCAACTGCGACGCGGTTGTTCATATCGTCCGAGCTTTTCATGGCGGTGATGTCGTTCATGTGGCTGATAAAATCGACCCGCGTGATGATATCGAAGTCATTAATACCGAATTAATTTTAGCGGATATGCAGACCATCGAAAATCGACTACCGAAAATCGCCAAAGAAGCCAAAGCCAAACCTGCCCTGCGGGCCGCGGCTGATTATTTACAAACGCTACTTGACCATTTAAAAGCCGGCACACCACTATCTGCCTTACCCGATTTAAAAACAGAGCATGTTGCCGACCTACACCTCCTTACCGCAAAACCAGTGATTTACGCCTTTAACGTTGATGAAGATACACTGACTGACGAAAGTAAAAAGCAAACATTAGCAGAGCTGGTCGCGCCCGCTAAATCGCTGTTTGTCTGCGCAAAATTAGAAGAAGAAATCAAAGGCCTGGACCATGACGACGCGATTGAGCTGTTAGAAAGTTACGGCGTCAAAGAAACGGGATTATTACAAATGATTCACGCCGCCTACGACACACTTGGCCTGCAAAGTTACCTAACGGCCGGACCAAAAGAAGTCCGCGCCTGGACAATCAAACAAGGCGCGACTGCCCCACAAGCCGCTGGCGTGATTCATACTGATTTTGAACGCGGCTTTATTGCTGCACAAGTTGTCGATTACGATGATTTAATTGTCGCTGGCAGTGAAACGGCCGCCAAAAGTGCGGGCAAAATGCGTACCGAAGGCAAAGAGTACGTCATGCGACCTGGCGATGTCGTCGAATTTCGTTTCAACGTTTAAATTTATACGTGGAAAATTATTTTAGTCGCTGCAACAAGTAAAAGCGTTCTTGATTGCCCTTGGCGCCTGCCACGTCGCTATCGCGTTTATCAATCACGACAAAATATTGTTTTGCCCATGATTCAAAATCACGTAAAATTTGGCGACGCATGGCGTCATTTTTAATAATGCCTTTGTTTGTCTGGTTTTTACCCGCCTCGAACTGCGGTTTGACCATGGCAACAATGCGAGTACTTTTGTTGCTCAAATGATGAGCCAAATGTGGCAGAACTTCTCGTAAACTAATGAACGAAACGTCGATCACAATAACATCTGGTACCTCGTGAGCGATGTAAAAATCACGAATGTCAGTCTTTTCATGCAGCTCAATCTGGCGATGGCCTTTTAGGCTAGGATGCAGTTGGTCGGTGCCAACATCAACTGCATAGACTTTTTTGGCGCCGTGCTGCAAAGCGTAATCAGTAAAGCCCCCTGTACTACTGCCGACATCCAGTACCGTCGTATCCTGAAAATCGATACCGAGTAACTCGGCAACGCTTGCTAGCTTTAGTCCCGCTCGACTGACGTAACGTTCCTTACTAGAAAGTTTTATAACACTGTCGTCACGAACAAAGTGGCCAGGCTTGGTGACGACCTTGCCATCAACAACGACTTTTCCTAACTTGATCCAGCTCTCGGACTGCGAACGGCTGGTCGTTAGTCCGCGTTTCGTTAGTTCGACATCAAGGCGCTGCTTTGTCATAATAATTTTATTTTTTACGTTCGCGGTATTCACCCGTTGTCGTGTCGATAGATACAATATCGCCCGTTTTTATGAACGATGGTACTTTTACTACTAGGCCTGTTTCAAGTGTCGCGTCTTTTAAAACGTTGCTGGTTGTGTCACCTTTAACGACGTCTTCGGCATAGGTTACTTCTAGGTAAAGATTCTTTGGCAGTTCCACATTAATCACGCGTTCACCAAAAAATTGTAAACCTAAATTGTCACCTTCTTTCAAATAACTAGCCGCTACGTCAACTACTTCATTTGGTAGTTCAAACTGTTCAAACGTTTCTGGATCCATAAAATAATAGAGGTCACTAGCCGAATACAAATATTGAACACTTTTTGTATTCACTTCTGCGCGCTCGATCTTATCTTGGCCTTTGAACGTCTTTGGAATAATATTCCCATCAATCAGGTTGCGTAATTTGACGTTAACAATACTGCCGCCACGCCCCATGACTTTTTGGTTATAGTCAGTCACGCGGTACGGTTTACCATCAATCTGGCAGACCACGCCTTTTTTTAAATCAGTTGGTTGATACATGAAGTTCTCCTAT